>CAZTGN010000220.1:428-4401 GCA_964613275.1 uncultured Conexibacter sp.
GCGTCGCCGTGGGGGGGGCCGGCCCCCGCCGCGGCGCCGGCCTCGACATCGCTGGGCTCCGCCGCGCGGCCCGCGAGCGCGACGCGACCGTCGGCACGCTCGACGACGGCGACCCGGACGCGGCGGCGGTCGCGCATTCGGTGCCGCCGTGGCTGGCCGGGCTCTGGTGGCGGGAGCTCGGCGCCGATTCGGCGCGGTCGCTGCTCGCGGCCGTCAACGAGCCGCCCGAGCTGGCGTTGCGGGCGAACGGGCTGCGGGGCGATCGCGCGGCGGCGCTGGCGAGGCTGGCGGCCGCCGGGATCGAGGCTCGCGCCGCCGACCCGGCATTGCCGCCGGCGCCGGCGGGGTCGATCCTCGTGACCGGGGGCGGGCGGGGCGGGGTGGAGGAGCTCGTCGCCGCGGGGGTCGTCGTGCCGCAGTCGCGGGCCTCGGCGTCGGTGGTCGAGATCCTGGCGCCGCGGCGCGGCGAGCGCGTCCTCGACCTCTGCGCGGCGCCCGGAGCCAAGGCCGCCCAGATCGCCGCCGCGCTCGGCGACCGCGGCGCCGGTCTGGTCGCCGTCGAGCGTCATCCCGGTCGCGCCCGGCAGCTCCGGACGATGCTCGACCGCGTCGGCGCCGAGGCCGCCGCGGTCGAGGTCCGCGACGCGAGCGGGCCGCCGCCCCCTGGGCGCTTCGACGCCGTCCTCGTCGATCCGCCCTGCTCCGGGCTCGGGACGCTGGCGACGCGACCGGACGCGCGCTGGCGGCACGATCCCGAGGGGATCGCGCCGATGGCGGCGGCCGCGACCCGGGTGCTCGAGCGGGCGCTCGCCGCGGCGCCCGGCGGCCGCGTCGTCTACTCGACCTGCACGATCAGCCGGGCGGAGAACGAGGCCGTCGCCACCACCGTCCCGGCACGGATCGTCGATCTCGGCGCCGACCCGGCACGAGCGCCGCTCGCCCTGCCCGCCGACCGTCGCTTCCTGCAGACGCGGAGCGATCGCGACGGCACCGACGGCTTCTTCGTCGCCGCGCTCGAGGCCGGATGAGCGAGCCCGGCCCGAGCCGCCTCCGCGCCCCACCGGCGAGCGACGAGGAGCTCCACCTGTCGCGACGGGGGTCGTCGCCCGCCGGCGGCCGCCTCGGCGCCCACTACGATCGCGGCATGAGCGTCCCGCCGGAGTCCGGGCAGCCGTCCGGGCAGTCGACCTTCTCGCGGCCCGCCTGCCCCGGGTGCGGCGAGCCGTGGCTGCGGCCGACGCAGCTTCCCGGCCGCTTCCGCTGCGTCAACTGCCTGCAGCGGTTCGAGCTCGTCTCGCAGTGTCCGGACTGCGGGACGCATCAGACGATCGTGCGGATGAGCGTCGATCAGGACCTGCGCTGTCAGGAGTGCGGCTCGTCGATGCTGCGGGTGCTCTGAATGGAGGCGCGAGCCGGCCTCCCGGACGGGCGCCGGATCGCGCCCTCGATCCTCGCCGCCGACTTCGCGCGCCTCGGGGAGCAGATCGACGAGGTGCTCGCCGCCGGCGCCCGGGTGATCCACGTGGACGTCATGGACGGCGACTTCGTGCCGCCGATCACGATCGGACCGCTCGTCGCCGCGGCGATCGCCGACCGCGTCCACGACGCCGGCGCGATCCTCGACTGCCACCTGATGATCGAGCGCCCCGAGGCGCAGGTCGCGGAGTTCGCCCGCGCCGGCGCCGACTCGATCACCGTCCACGCCGAGGCCACCGCACACCTGAACCGCGTCGTCCACGCGGTCCACGAGGCCGGCTGCAGCGCCGGCGTCGCGATCAACCCGGCGACCCCGGTGGGCGCGCTCGAGGCGATCGCAGCCGACTGCGACCTCCTGCTCTGCATGAGCGTCAACCCGGGCTGGGGCGGGCAGGCGTTCCTGCCCGGCACGCCGGCGAAGCTGGCCGCCCTCGCGGAGCTCGCGCCGGCGGCGGTCATCGAGGTCGACGGCGGCATCGACGCAGCGACCGCGCCCGCCGCCGCGGACGCGGGCGCGGCCTGGCTGGTGGCCGGCTCGGCCGTCTTCGGGTCCGCCGACCCGGCGGCGGCCTACGCCGGGATCGCCGCCGCGGCCGCCGCCGCCTGAGCGGGCGCCGGCCGACCGCTCGGCTCAGCGAAGATCGGGTGCGTCGATCGACCCGATCGCCTCCTGCAGCCAGGCGCGGTCCTGGGGTGAGACCGTCGTGCTGCGGGCGCGGCGGGTGCACCAGCGGGAGAGGTCGTGGCGACCGCCGACCGCGACCAGGTCGGGGCCCGTGACCGCGAAGCGGCCGTCGGCGAGGACGACGACCGCGGCGGGCACGTCGGGCCGCGTTCGCAGGATCAGCGCCACCTCGATCCCGTGGACGGCCGCGGGGGCCCCGGTATCGCCGTCCTCTGGGCGGGTCGGGCGTACCGTGAAGATCGCGGGCGAGCCGCGCATCTCGATCGGGATCGCCGGACGGCCGGCGATCGGCCCCTCGTGCCAGGTCTCGAGCAGCCGCTCGATCTCGCCATGACGTTCACGGCGGATGAGCAGGTGCAGCTCGTCGCCACCGGCGATCAGGGTCGAGCCGCGCGGAAGCAGGGCCTCGCCGTCGCGGACGATCACCGAGATCAGCGCCTCGCGCGGAAGGCCGAGCTCCTTCACCATGCGGCCGACGGCCGCATCGTCCGCGTCGATCCGGATCGCGAAGACATCGCCGCCGAGCTCGCGGATCGTCCCGGTCTCGACGATCGGCTGGGCCAGGGCGGCCTCGCTCGTCGTCAGCCCGAGCCGGCGTGCGAGCGGCTCGAACGTGAACCCCTGCAGCAGCGTCGAGATGACGACGACGTAGAAGATGTCGTTGAAGAGGAAGCCGCTACCCTGGATTCCGGCGATCACCGGCAGCGTCGCGAGCCAGATCGGGACCGCCCCGCGGAGCCCCGCCCAGCTCAGCATGATGCGCTCGCGAAAGCGGTACCGCTCGACCTGGGTCGCGATCAGGGTGGCGATCGGCCTGGCGACGAAGATGAGCGCGAGCGCGAACGCCGTGCCCTCGAGCGCGACGTCGGCGAGCTGGCTCGGGAAGACGAGCAGCCCGAGCAGGAAGAAGAGCGAGATCTGCGCGACCCAGCCCAGCCCCTGGTGGAAGGCGGTGACGGTGCGCTGACCCGGGACGATGCCGGTGCCGAGGGTCAGCCCCGTCAGGTAGACGGCGAGCAGGCCGGAGCCGTGGCCGATGTCGGCGATGCCGAACGCGAGCGCGGCGGCGGCCATCGAGGCGACCGGGTAGAGGCCCGGCGTCGGGTAGTCGAGCCGCACGAACGCCCAGCGCGCGCCGAGGCCGACGAGCCCGCCGACGACCGTGCCGACGACGATCTCGCCGGCGAAGCTCAGGAGCATCTCCTCGATCCCCCAGCCGGGCTTCTCCAGCCACGAGATGAAGCCGGTGACGAGCAGGACCGCGACGGGGTCGTTCAGCCCCGACTCGCCCTCGAGCGCCCGCGCCACCCGGCGGCGCAGGGACGAGCCGCGCAGGACCGCGAAGATCGCGGCCGAGTCGGTCGCGGCGATCGCCGAGCCGAGGATCAGGGCCTCGAGCGTCCCGAGGCCGAACAGCCAGGCAGCGGCCGCGGCGGCGATCACGGCGGTCAGGATCGTCCCGACGACCGCCAGCGAGATCGCCGTCTTCAGCACCGGCCGGATCTCGGGCCAGCCCGCGTTCAGGCCGCCTTCGAACAGGATCAGGACGATCCCGATCGTCCCCAACGTCTGCGTCAGCTCGACGTCGGCGAAGTCGACCCCGCCGGGTCCCTCGCTGCCGACGAGCATGCCGAGTCCGAGGAACAGGACCAGGCCCGGCACCCGGACCTTGTCGGCGATCATCGCGGCGGCGATCCCGGCTGCGAGCAGCAATCCGCCGATGAGGATCAGCTCGGCGTCGGTCAACGGTGTCGCTCCTCGGTCCGGGGGGCGGCGAAGGGGGAGGATAGATGGAGCGATCCCCCGCTGGGA
>CAZTGN010000221.1:0-4367 GCA_964613275.1 uncultured Conexibacter sp.
TGCCCGGCCAGCGCGCGGACGTCTCCCGCCACCGGCTCGAGCCGGGGAGCGCGACCGGCGGCGCGGACGATCCGCCGATCCACGAACCCGGCAGCCGCGAGACGGTCGTCGTCCTCGCCGGCGCCGTCGAGCTCGGCGTCGACGGCGAGCGCTACCCGCTGGCGGCCGGCGACAGCGCCACCTTCGATGCCGATCTGCCCCATAACCTCCGCAACCCCGGGAAGACCACGGCCGAGGTCCTCGCCGTCATCGCCGCCGGGTTGCGACGAAGCTGACCGATGCGACCCGAGCAGGAGTGAGCCGATGAGCGCGGAGACGATGTTCGACAAGATCTGGAAGCGGCATGAGGTCGCCGACGGCCTGATCTACATCGACCTCCACCTCGTCCACGAGGTGACCTCGCCGCAGGCCTTCGACGGCCTCCGGCTGGCCGGCCGCGAGGTCCGGCGCCCGGACCGCACGCTCGCCACCGCCGACCACAACGTGCCGACCGACGACACCCCGGCGGCCCGCCTGATCGCCGACGAGCTGTCGCGCAAGCAGGTCGAGGCGCTGGAGCGGAACTGCGCCGAGTTCGGCCTGCCGCTCTACTCGCTCGGGTCGAACCGGCGCGGGATCGTGCACGTGATCGGTCCCGAGCTCGGGATCACGCAGCCGGGGATGACGATCGTCTGCGGCGACTCGCACACGGCGACCCACGGCGCCTTCGGGGCGCTCGCCTTCGGGATCGGGACCTCCGAGGTCGAGCACGTCCTCGCGACCCAGACCCTGGTCCAGCGGAAGCCGAAGACGATGCGGATCGACTACAGCGGCGAGCTGCCCGACGGCGTCGGCGCCAAGGACATGATCCTGGCGACGATCGGCCGCCTCGGGACGGGCGGCATGGTCGGCTACGCGGTCGAGTATGCCGGCGAGACCGTCCGCAACCTCTCGATGGAGGAGCGGATGACGATCTGCAACATGACGATCGAGGGCGGCGGCCGGGCGGGGATGATCGCTCCCGACGAGACCACGTTCGAGTACGTCCGCGGCCGCCCCGGAGCGCCGCCGGACCTCGACGCCGCCGTCTCCGGGTGGCGCGAGCTCCCGAGCGACGACGGCGCCGCCTTCGATGCGGAGTTCGAGATCGACGCCTCGACGCTGTCGCCGATGGTGACCTGGGGCACGAACCCGGGCATGGTCGTCGAGGTCGCCGGCCGGGTACCCGACCCGGCCACCCTCGAGGGGCCCGTCGACGCCGAGACGGCCGGGCGCGCTCTCGCGTACATGGCGCTCGAGCCGGGCACCGCGATGACCGACATCGAGCTCGACCGGGTCTTCATCGGCTCCTGCACGAACTCACGGATCGAGGACCTGCGCGCGGCGGCGTCGATGGTCGAGGGGCGTTCGGTGGCGGCGGGCGTCCGGGCGATGGTCGTGCCCGGCTCCGAGCAGGTCCGCGGCGAGGCCGAGCGCGAGGGTCTCGATCGGATCTTCCGCGACGCCGGCTTCGAGTGGCGAGCGTCGGGCTGCTCGATGTGCCTGGGCATGAACCCCGACATCCTGATCGAGGGCGAGCGCTGCGCGTCGACCTCGAACCGCAACTTCGAGGGCCGCCAGGGCAAGGGCGGGCGAACCCACCTGGTCAGCCCGCGGATGGCCGCGGCGGCGGCGATCGAGGGACGGTTCGTCGACATCAGGGACTGGCGGACGACGGACGAAGGAGGCGCGAGATGAAGGCCGTCGACCTGATCGAGGGAAAGGTGTCCGTGCTCGACCGCGCCGACGTCGACACCGACCAGATCATCCCGAAGCAGTTCCTGAAGCGGATCGAGCGGACCGGTTTCGGCGAGTTCCTGTTCTTCGACTGGGTCCGGGACGGCGAGATCGAGCTCGAGCCGAACCCGGTGCTCGTCGCCGGTCCGAACTTCGGCTCCGGGTCCTCGCGCGAGCACGCGGTCTGGGCCCTCGCCGACTACGGTTTCGAGGCCGTGATCGCGCCCTCGTTCTCGGACATCTTCTACTCGAACGCGACCAAGAACGGGCTGCTGCCGGTGATCCTCCCGCGCGAGGTCTGTCGCGGGATCGCGGAGGCGGGCGCCGTCCGCATCGACCTCGACGATCAGACCGTCGACTACGAGGGCGGCGTCGTCCGCTTCGAGATCGACGAGGAGACCAAGCACCGGCTGCTCGGCGGGCACGACGAGATCTCGATCACGCTGCAGTCCGAGGACGCGATCTCCGCCTACGAGCGGGATCACCCGCAGCTTGGGACCGCGACCACGGCGCTCTGAGCCGGGATCGGCCTGCTGGGGTGTCCGGCACACGGGATTGGGACGCCGCAACCTACGATCGCGTCTCGACGCCGCAGCAGCGGTGGGCGGCCGCGGTAATCGACCGGCTCGGGCTGTCCGGCGACGAGGTCGTCCTCGACGCCGGCTGCGGCAGCGGCCGGGTCACGGCGCTCCTCCTCGAGCGGCTGCCGCGCGGCCGGGTCATAGCGGTCGACGGGTCAGCGGCGATGGTGGCCGAGTCACGAGCCCGACTCGATCCGGCGCGGACGACGATGATCCGGGCGGACCTCTCGGAGCTCGCTCTCGAAGAGCCGGTGGACTGCATCTTCAGCAACGCCGTCATCCACTGGATCGCCGACCACCGACGCCTGTTCGCGAACTTCGCCGCAGCGCTGGCACCCGGCGGGCGGCTCGAGGCACAGTGCGGTGGCGCCGGCAACGTCGCCGGCTTCTACGCTGCGGTCGAAACGGTCGTCTCCGAGCGCGGTTTCACCGAGCTCGAGGGCTTCGACCCCGCGTACTTCGCGGCACCCGACGAGACCGGGGCGATCCTCGCGGCCTCGGGCTTCGAGGAGGTCCGCTGCTGGCTCGAGCCGCGACCGGTCCGACCCCCGGAGCCGCGGGAGTTCGTCCGCAGCGTCTGCCTCGGGGCTCACGTCGAGCTGGTTGGGGCCGAGCGCCGCGACGAGCTGGTCGACGCCGTCATCACGGCGCTCGGCCCGGACCCGGTGCTCGACTACGTCCGGCTCAACATCTCGGCCCGGAGGCAGCAGTCCCGGGCCTCGAGATGAGGCCCGGGCGTCCCCGGATCAGCCTCCGGCTGTGGACTGCAGCGACTTGACCGCCTGATCGGCCGCCTGCTGGCAGATCCCGAGCGCCGTCTCCGCCGCCTCTCCGTCGGCCTTCTCGGCCTCCTCGGCGCACTGCTCGAAGGCATCCCGCGCCTGCTCGCAGGCGGTCTGCCCGACCTGCTCGGCCGCGGTCCCCTCGATCGCGTCGATGCAGGCGTTGTAGACGTCCTCGGAGCTCGCGCCTTCGGTCGCGGTGGTGCCTTCGGTCGCGGTGGTGTCCTCGGTCGCGGTCGTCGTGGCGGCCGTCGTGGCGTCGGTGGCGCTCGTCTCGTCGTCGCCGCCGCAGCCGGCGGCGCCGATGCCGATCGCCATGATGCCGAGCACGACCAGGGTCAGGTGGGCCTTGCGCATGCGTTTCCTCCGTTGGTTGTCGCGATGTGGCGGTTGCAGTGCCGGAAGCCGGTGCGGCAGCCTAGCCGTCAGCGCGGCCGGAGGCGATACGGTGCCGCCGACCGATGACGCCACCGGCCGACAAGCCACGTATCGCGGTCCTCGCCGGCGACGGCATCGGCCCCGAGATCGTCGCCGCCGCGCAACTACTCCTCGACGCCCTCGGCGGCTTCGAGTACGAGCACGTCCTGATCGGCGGTGCCTCGATCGACGCCACCGGGGAGGCGCTCGCCGCGGAGGCGCTCGCCGCCTGCCGGCGCGCGGACGCGGTCCTGCTCGGGGCCGTCGGCGGGCCGAGATGGGATACCACGGATCCCGACGCACCACGTCCGGAGCAGGGGCTGCTCGGCCTTCGCAAGGGTCTCGGCCTCTACGCCAACCTGCGCCCCGTCAAGCCGATGCCGGCCCTGCTGGATGCCAGCCCGCTCCGTCGCTCGCGGATCGAGGGCACCGATCTGCTCGTCGTCCGCGAGCTCACCGGCGGCATCTACTTCGGCCGCAAGGAGCGCGGCGCCGAGGAGGCCGTCGACGAGTGCGTCTACTCGAGCGCCGAGATCGAGCGGATCGCCACGATCGCCTTCGCCGCCGCCGAGCGCCGCGCGAAGGCCGGCCGCGGCCACGTCACCTCCGTCGACAAGGCGAACGTGCTCGAGACGTCACGGCTCTGGCGGGAGGTCGTCAGCGGCGTCGCAGGGCGGTTTCCGACGGTCGAGCTGGATCACCTGCTGGTCGACAACGCGGCGATGCAGCTCGTCGCCGAGCCGACGCAGTTCGACGTGATCGTGACCGAGAACATGTTCGGCGACATCCTCAGCGACGAGGCGGCGATGATCACGGGCTCGCTCGGCATGCT
>CAZTGN010000222.1:0-4357 GCA_964613275.1 uncultured Conexibacter sp.
GGGCAGGCCATCGTGGGCGTGGCGCGGTTCATCGCCAACCTCGACCACGAAAGCGCCGAGTTCGCCGTGGTGACCGCCGATGCGTGGCACGGGCGCGGGGTGGCTCGCGGCCTCATGGAGGCGCTCATCGCGAGGGCGCGCGCCCGTGGCTTGCGCCGGCTCGAAGGCACCGTGCTGCGAGCGAACCAGCGCATGATCCGCTTCACCCAGGGATTGGGCTTCGCGGTCAACGACGATGTGGAGGATCCGGAGCAGGTGTCCGTGACGCTTGCTCTGTAGTGATCCCCCCGACGCGAGCTCCGCTCGCCTCCCCCCGAGGGGGCGGTCAGGCGGTCGGGGCGGCCGATTGCTGGATCCTCGGCCGGCCCGGGTTCCCCGACGGGGTCGGGCTCGGCGACACCGAGGGCATCCAGCTCGACGGGATCGGGCGGACCCCGTTCCAGGACTCGCGCTCCGACACCGGGGCGTTCGTCGCCTGGCCGGACGGCAACATCTCGCTGCTCCGTCTGGCGCTGAGCAAGCTGATCCCGAACGCGTTCCCGAACGTCGATGTCGGCGACGGGCCGATGCGTCCCGACCAGCTCAGCATCCTCAAGGCGGAGACCCGCTACGACCAGCTCGACCGGCCCGCCAACGACCTCCGGATCCGGCTCAACAGCACGGTCTTCCGGGTCAAGCCGTGCCACGAGCGCCGCGGCTACTCGCCGGTCGACTACGTCCTCAGCCCGGCGCCCGGCGGGCGCAAGGTGAAGGGCAAGAAGGGCCGGCGCGTCTGGGCCAGGCACGTGATCATGGCGTGCTGGAACCGCGTCACCGCCCACGTCGTCGACGGCCTGCCGAAGAAGCAGGTCGAGGGCCTCTGCTACGCCCGCAAGGTGCCGCTGATCTACGGCCGCGCCGGGCTCAACAACTGGCAGGCGTTCGCCGACGCCAAGCTGTCGAGCGTCAGCCCGCGCGGCAAGAGCCTGTTCTGGGACAGCTTCAGCGTGTCCGCCGGGTCCGGGTTCGGCCCGAACGCGACGCCGGGCAAGTACTACGGCCCGACGCCGAACAGCCCGCCCGGCGCGCCCGCGCAGCTGTCGTTCTCGGTCGTCCCCAACCACCCGGACGCGGTCCCGCAGCTGTTCGCGTACTCGACCGGGCAGCAGATCCTCAAGGAGCTCAGCTGGGCGGACCTCGAGGACTCGGTCATCGACCTGATCGATCGCACCGTCAACAAGGAGGGCGGGGACTTCGATCCCGAGCGCGACATCCACGACTGGAAGATCAACCGCTGGAACTACGGCTACGCGCACGAGCTCAGCTCCGTGTTCGATCCGTCGGCGTACGGGCCGGTCGAGGGCCAGCCCCAGTACGCCGGTCGCCAGCCCTACAAGAACGTGGCGATCGCCAACTCCGACTCGGAGGCGTTCGCCTACACCCACAGCGCCATCAACGAGGCCTACCGGGCGGTCCAGGACCTGCCCGGCAGCTAGGGAGAAGCCGCGATGCCGACGATCGGCCCGCTCGAGATCGCGATCGTCGTCCTGATCGCGCTGGTCGTCTTCGGGCCGAAGCGCCTGCCCGAGCTCGGGCGCTCGGCCGGGCGCGGGCTGCGCGAGTTCAAGGGCGCGGTCGCGGCGAGGCCGGAGGAGCCGCCTTCATCCTCCTCCTAGCGCGCCGGCGGGCGAGCGTTGGCTGAGGACGCGCTCGCGACGGCCCTCCGCACGGGGATCGGCGGTGAGGTGATCCTCGCCGGCGAGAGCGGCTACGACCAGCTCCGCTCCGTCTTCGACGCGCGGATCGACCGCCGTCCGCTTGCGATCGCACGCTGCGGCTCGCGTGAGGACGTCGCCGCGGCGCTCGCGGTGGGGGTCGAGCAGGGCCTGCCGATCGCCGTGCGCGGCGGCGGCACATCCGAGCTGGCGACGCTCGACGACGGCATCGTCATCGACCTCGCGCCGCTCGACCACGTCGCGGTCGACCCCGAGACGGCGACCGCGCGGGTCGGCGGCGGCGCCACCTGGCGCGATCTCGACGCGGCCGCCGGGGAGCACGGACTCGCGGTGACCGGCGCCCGCGTCCCCCGGCTCGGGGTCGCGGGAACCGTGCTCGGCGGCGGCAGCGGCTGGCTCGAGCGGGCCCTCGGGCCGACCTGCGCCAGCCTGCACGCCGCCGAGGTCGTGCTCGCCGACGGTCGGGCCGTGCGCGCCGGCGATCCGGACCCCGACCTGCTCTGGGCGCTTCGTGGCGGCGGTGGCGGCCTCGGCATCGTCACCGAGCTCGAGCTGCGGCTGCACTCACTCGGCCCGACGTTGCTTTCGGGCTTTCTCGGGTTCGCTCGCGAGCGTGCGCTCGAGGTCGCGGTCGCCTTCCGCGACCTCTTCCGGCCCGGGCCCGACGAGCTCGGCGGCGGCCTCATGCTCGGCGCCGGGATCGGCGGCGCCTGCATGGCGGTCGTCTCCTTCACCGGCCCGATCGCGGACGGGGAGGAGACCGTCGCGCCGCTCCGCCGACTCGACCCGTCGATCGACGCGGTGACGCCGAACGAGTACGTCGCGCTCCAGCAGCTGTTCGATGCCCACAACCCCTACGGATCCCGCGTCCACCTCCGCGGCGGCTACCTGCGCGAGCTTCCCGACGAGGCCCTCGAGCGGGCGATCGAGGCGGCCAACCGGCCCGCCCCGACGATGTCCCACCTGCTCCTGCAGCCGCTCGGTGGCGCCCTCGGGCGCCTCGACCCCGACGCGATGGCGCTCCGCGTGCCCGCCGCGCCCTGGGCCTACCAGTGCTTCGGCCTCTGGCCACCGGTCGAGAGCCTCGATCGCGGCACGATCGACTGGGTCGACGCCATCGCCGGCGCGCTGGAGCCCTACACGCTCGCGACAGCCGCCCCGGGCCTCCTCGCCGCCCATCCCGCCCCCGCCCCCACCGCAGCCCGCGGAGACGACGAACGAGCCGCACGACTGGAGCGGACCAGGACCCGCTGCGACCCCGACGGAGTCCTCCGCCGCCCCGAGCCCCGCGAGGCGCACGCCTGATCGCCGCGTTGAACACCCCGGCCCAGACCGTCCCCGCCACCCCCGCCCGCCTCCGGGCCGCTGCTATCCTCAACCGACCGCCGCGGGGTGGAGCAGTCAGGTAGCTCGCCGGGCTCATAACCCGGAGGTCGCGGGTTCAAATCCCGCCCCCGCTATAGCCGGACCGGCTTGATCAAGCGCCCTCCCGGAGCGGAGGGCGTTTGTCGTTCGAGGCGGATCAAACGCTTGTCAAACGCGCGGCGGCTCTCGCAATCACGCGATTGCGGAAGCGAAGCGCTCAACGCGAGACGACATGACTGGCTCGCTCGCAGGCGCACACATACACCGCGCTCGCGATAGCCGCCAGTCGTCCGAAGCCTTATCCCGTCTCGGGGCTGGCTCTACCGGCCGAAGGGTCTCCGGAGCCGGCTACCTGAGCGTCTTCCGTCGCCGCCCAGCTCGCGAGCAGGCTGAAGGCTTCCGCGGACTTCGAGCCGGGCTCGGCGGTGTAGGCGATGATCGCCAGGCCGGGGTCGGCGGGAAGTTCGACCCGGTTGTAGCTCAGCTCCAGCTCGCCGACGACCGGGTGATTGAACTGCTTGACACCCTTGTTGTGGAGCCGGACGTTGTGCGCGGACCAGTGGGCGCGGAACTCCTCGCTTTGAGTTGAGAGCTCGCCGACCAGGTCGGAGAGCTCACGGTCGAGCGGGTTGCGGCCGGCCTCCGAGCGAAGCAGCGCGGCGCAGTCCTTCGCCGCACGCTCCCAGTCGGCGAAGAACTCCGCGGCGCGCGGGTCCAAGAAGACGAAGCGGGCGAAGTTGACGGGACGGCCGGACCCGTCGAAGAGATGTGCATGGAAGGCCCGCCCGAGCCGGTTGGTGGCGAGGGCATCGAGGCGCCCGTTCTCAGCGATCGCCGCGGAGCCGGTCATCGAGTCGAGCATCCAATGCACGCTCGGACGGACGTTCTTCTTGGTCGAGCGGCGGCGGGCACGGGGGCTCGGCCGCGAGGCGCGGGCAAGGTCGAAGAGGTGGGCACGCTCCGCCTCGTCGAGCTGAAGCGCGCGGGCGAGGGCGTCGAGCACGCTCTCGGAGGCGCCGCTGAGATTCCCGCGCTCCATCCGGTTGTAGTAATCGACACTGACGCCGGCGAGCGTCGCCACCTCCTCGCGACGCAGCCCCGGCACCCGGCGGGGGCGGCCATAGGAGGTCGGGCCGACATCCTCGGGGGTGATCCGGGCTCGCCTGGACGTAAGGAAGTCGCGGATCTCGCGCTTCGTGTCCATGCACCGAGGGTAAACTGGGCCGCGCGGAGCTGGGGTGCCCTGTCGGTACCTGGAACAAGCGGTCCTCTCAGCT
>CAZTGN010000223.1:0-1065 GCA_964613275.1 uncultured Conexibacter sp.
GATGATCAGCTCGCGCTGGCCGCGGCCGATCGGGATCATCGAGTCGATCGCCTTCAGCCCGGTCTGCATCGGCTCCTTGACGCCCTGGCGCTGGATCACGCCCGGCGCCTTGAACTCGGCCGGGCGGGTCTCGGTCGTGTGGATGTCGCCCTTGCCGTCGAGCGGACGGCCGAGCGGGTCGACCAGACGCCCGAGCAGCGCCTCGCCGACCGGGATCTCGAGCAGGCGGCCGGTGCGCTTGATCGTGTCGCCCTCGACGATCTTGTCCCACTCGCCGAACAGCACGGCACCGACGTTGTCCTCCTCGAGGTTCAGCGCCAGCCCGGTCACGTCGTGGGGCAGCTCGAGCATCTCCAGCGACATGCAGTTGTCGAGGCCGTGCACGCGGGCGATGCCGTCGGCGACCGAGAGCACCGTGCCGACCTCGGCGAGGTCGGCGCTGCCGGTGTCGAGGCCCTCGATCCGCTGCCGCAGGATCGAGGAGATCTCATCGGGCTTGATTTCCATCTGCTCTAACGCTCCTTGTCGTTGAAGTTCGTCGTTGAAGTCCCGTGCATGGGCAGGTGCCCCCTCAGGCGGCCCGCGCGACCTCGCGCCGCAGCCGCTCCAGCCGGTGATGGATGCTCGCGTCGAGCACCCGGTTGCCGACCCGCAGCACGAGGCCGCCGATGATCGACTCATCGACCTCGCTGGTCAGCTCGATCGTCTTCCCCGTCTTGCGCTCGATCTCGTCGCCGACCGACTCGACCACCGCCGGGTCGAGCTCGACCGCGCTGGTCAGCGTCACCTCGAGCCGGTCGTTGGCCTCGTCCCAGAGCTCGTCGAAGCGCTTGCGGATCTGAAACAGCGCCGGCATCCGCTGCTTGTCGACCAGCAGGTCGAGGAAGTTGACGAGCTCGGGGTTCGCGCCGCTGATCGTCCTGCGGAGCCCGTCGCGCTTCTCGGTCGAGGAGAAGTAGGGGCTGAAGAAGAACACCTGCAGGTCGTGGTCGGGGGCCGCCCCCCCGGCCGCCGCCCCCCGCCGGGCGCGGCAGGAGGCCGGCGCGCCCCCCCACCCCCCGCCGG
>CAZTGN010000223.1:1075-4354 GCA_964613275.1 uncultured Conexibacter sp.
TCGTGGTCGGCCGCGACCGCGTCGGCGACCGCGCCGAGCTGGTCGCGGATCTCGTCGAGCGCGCCACGCTCGCGCGCGACGTCGAACAGCGCCTCGCTGTAGACGCGGGCGACCTCCTCCATCAGGCGCTCGCCTCCGACTCGCTCATCGGCTCCATCAGTTCCTCGCCGTCCCGCCGGCTCCCTCGCCGGCCAGCGCGCTGAAGTCGACCTCGCCGAGGGCCTCCTCGACGAGCCGCTTCTGGTCCTCGGGGCTGAGCGACTTGCGGGCGACCTTCTCGGTCGCGAGCACGGTCAGGTCGGCGACCTGCTTGCGGATCTGGTCCAGCGAGCGCCGTGTCTCGGCCTCGATGTCCTTGCGGGCGGCGGCGACGAGCTCGTCGTGGCGAGCCTTGCCCTCGGCGGTCGCCTCGGCCTTGGCCGTCTCGCTCGCCTTGCGCGCCCGGACCATGATGTCGTCCGCCTGCTCGCGGGCCTCCTTGAGCCGCTCGCGGTACTCGGTCAAGAGCTCGTCGGCCTCGGCCCGCAGGCGCTCGGACTCGTCGATGTTCCTGTTGACCCGCTCGGCCCGCTCCTCGAGCGCCTGCGAGATCCGCGGGAACGCGAACTTCGACAGCACCCACATCGTGATCACGAACGCGACCAGCGTCCAGATCATCAGCCCGATCCCGGGCGTGACCAGGAAGCTGCCGCCCTCCTCGCCGCCCTCGGTGGCGGCGGTCAGCACGAGGCCCGTCATGTCGCCGACGATCCCCACGGCCTAGAGGAAGAACGCGATCAGGCCGAAGATGAACGTGTAGAAGGCGACGGCCTCGGTCAGCGCGAAGCCGAGCCAGCGGATGCTCTGCAGCTCGTCCTTCATCTCCGGCTGGCGGGCGACCGCCTGGATCTCCGAACCGAAGATCACGCCGATGCCGATGCCCGCTCCGATCGAGCCGAGCCCGGCGCCGACCCCGAGGGCGATCGCCTTGCCGGCGTCGGTGACGCCGGTGTCGGTGACCGCGTCGGCGGCCTGTGCCAGAAGCACTAGATCCATTTCAACTGACTCCTTTTCCTAGTGAGACTCGGAGGTCGCTCCCCCGAGATAGATTGCGGTGAGGATCGCGAAGATGAACGCCTGCAGCCCGGCGACGATGACGATCTCGAACACGTAGAACGCGAACGCCATCGGGAACGTGAGGACGCCGAGGGCCGCGATCCCGAGCAGGACCGCGAGCCCGCCGCCCATGAAGAGGAGCAGCAGGTGGCCGGCGAGGATGTTGGCGAACAGTCGCACCGAGAGCGAGACGAGCCGGACGATGTTCGAGATCACCTCGATGCAGAAGACGAAGGCCTTGAAGAGGAAGGGCATGTCCTCGATGCCTGCCGGCAGCAGCGTCCGCATGTAGCCGATGAAGCCGTGCGCCCTGATGCCCTCGGCGTTGTAGCCGATCCAGACGACCAGGGTGAGGACGAGCGGGATCGAGATGTTGGCCGTCGCCGCGTAGAGCGCGAAGCTCGGGACCGAGATCCCGAAGATGTCGACCGGCTCGTGGGTGTTGGTCGGCAGCGGGATCAGCCCGATGAAGTTCGAGAAGAGGATGAAGAAGAACAGCGTCGCCAGGAACGGGAAGTACCTGGCGGCCATCTTCGCGTCGAGGTTGTCGTTGGTGATCTGGCCGCGGACGAGGTCGAAGACCCCCTCGACCGCGATCTGGGTCTTGTTCGGGCGGTCCTGCATCCGCCTCGCGATCCAGATCATCGCCACGCAGGTGATCACCGAGGCGAGGACGATGTAGAGGACGGCCTTGTTGACGCTGAGGTCGATGCCGGCGATGTGGATCCCGATCCACTCGTCGAGCTTGAACTCGTTCTGCGGCTGGAACTCCTCGTTCTTGCCGTCGCTGCCGAAGATCAGGCCGATCAGGATCAGGATCAGCGCGTAGCCGCCGAAGACGATCGCGAGCTTCTTGCCCATGCTCATTCCGGTGTCGGCTTCCGTCGCGCTCATCGCAGGCTCGCGTCGGCCTCGGGATCGAGCAGGTGCGTGAGGAACGAGGCGCCGAGGTGGGCTGTGACGAGGACCAGCGCCAGCACGGCGGCGGCGAGGCCGGCCGCGCCCGCGCCGACCAGGCCGGCGAGGAAGAACGCCAGCGCGAGCAGCCAGACCCGGCCCATCACCGCCAACCCCGTCACCCCGAGCGCGGCGTTGCGGTTGGCGGCGGCGAGGGCAGTGCGGCGCTTGCGGGCGGCGAGCTCCATGCCGATCCTGCCGGCGATCCAGGCGGCGCCGGCGACCGCCCAGGCGATCAGCGGTGCGTCGAGGACGATGAAGACGGGCAGCGCCGCGAGCAGCACGAGCAGGTCGATGTTCCGGAGCGCCTCGATCATTTCGAGCGGGCGGGCTGCTACCGGCACGTCAGCGGTCGGAGGCGCGCCCGGCTCCACCCCCCCGTCGCGCCGGGCGCGGTGTACACCTGGGCGGGGCAGCGCTCGTCGCGGCGCCGGGAGGAGGGGTCCCGGGGACCGTCGGCCGATTCCCGGCGGCCCCGGCGGTGTCGGGGTGAGTCGGGGTCTCCGGGGTTGTCGAAGTAGGGGCTTTCCACTTGCTGGGTTCCGAGCCTCGAACGACCGGCGGATGAAACTTCTCTCCCAGACCGGCGACTCGGGAGCGGGGGCCGCGAATATACCCGATAAGGGACGCCCTCACGGGCTCCCTAAGACGCCCCTGCCGGCGACCCAGGGTCGACCAGCTCGAACTCCCCGGTCTCCGGGTCTGGCGTCCGGAACTCCCCCGTCCCGAGCTCATGCCGGGGGCCACGATGGCGGCCCCGACGCAGGCGCTTTGGTGGCTAGACCCGGACGACCTCGACGCCGGGCATCTCGTCGAAATCGGCGTCTTGCGTATACACCGGGATGTCGAGCGCGCGGGCGGTGGCAGCGATCAGCGAGTCGAGGATCTTCGGCCGGCGCCGCTCGCCGCGGGCTTCCGCGACGATCTCCGCGAATTCGCGTGCGACCGCGTCGTCGACCGGCAGCGCGGCGAGCCGTTCGACCTCGCTGAGCGTACGCAAGCGTTGGGCCCGCGCGGCCGGATCCGCGGCAACGAGAACGCCGACCCGGAGCTCGGCGACGGTGATCACCGAGATCAGGCCCTCATCGGGAAGTGCCTCGAGGGGCCGGTCCTGCTCGCGGGCGACGAGGACCGAGGTGTCGAGGATCCCGGTCAAAGCTCGTCGATCGTCGCCCCGGCAACGGACTCGACGTCGACACCGAAGCGCTCGTCCAACGGGGCTTCGCG
>CAZTGN010000224.1:0-2120 GCA_964613275.1 uncultured Conexibacter sp.
CCTGATCAGCTCGGGGCCGCCTCCGTCCGCCAGCCGCAGATCGAGCAGCGCCACGTCGGGCTCGAGCTCACGCTCGCGCGCGATCGCCGTGGCGGCTGCGCCGGCCTCGCCGATCACGCGGATCCCCGGATCGGCGCCGAGCGCGGCCGCGACTCCCGCCCGCGCCAGCGGGAAGTCGTCGACGATCACGACCGTGGTCTCCATCAGCCGGGCCGACCTCGGCCGGGGCAACCCCGCGCGTCAGTCCAGCGAGTGGATGACCGCCCAGCGGGAAAGCTCCGATCGGCTCGCGAGGCCCGTCTTCCTGCGGACACTGGAGAGATCGTACTGGACGGTTCGCACCCCCACGAACAGTTCCGTGGCGATCTCCTTGTCGGTCATTCCCCTGCTCAGCAGGCGCAGGATCCGTCGTTCGCGCGGGGTCAGCTCCGGCAGTGGATCGCCGGCAACAGGGCGCGAGCGCCGTGCCGTCATCCGATCGACCAGCCCCGGCGCCAGCACCGTCTCGCCGCGCTGCACGGCGACCACGGCCTCGCGCAGCCCACCCGCATCGACCCCCTTGGTCAGATACCCCGCGGCCCCCGCTGCGATCGCCGCCTCGAGGTTGCTCGGGTTCTCGTTCGCGGTCAGGATCAGCACCTTCGTCGCCGGAGCGTGCTCGGAGCAGAGCTCGAGGGTCTCCAGCCCGCCACGCTCCGACATCCGCAGGTCGAGGACGACGACGTCGGGCGCGAGCTCGCGCGTCAGCTCGAAGGCCTCGGTCCCGTCGGCGGCGAGCCCGACGATCTCGATCCTCGGGTCGGGCTCCAGCGCGGCGGCGATCCCGTCGCGCATCAGCGCGAAGTCGTCGACGACCAGCACACGTACGCTCATCGCCGCCCGTCTCCGGTCACGTCCGATGCTTCGATGTCCACATGGGGAGCGATCGGGTGCCCCGCCCGCGGGCTTGAAAGCTGCATCGTTCCTCCCCCGTCGCGACGATCGGCGCCCCACCGACCTCATCCGGATACGCTGTCGTTCCCCTTCAGGATGGAGGATGGGCCGGAGGGGTGGATCCAAAGGGGATGGACCCGTGAGCAACACGGAGGCAAGGAGGGGTCGCGCTCAGCGGCCGATCGACCGCCGGGCGATGGGGGCACCGGGACGGCGGGCGGCCGATCGAACCGCAGCCCTGATCGCCGCGAACGCCGATCTTCTGCGCCGGGTCGAGCGGCTGGAGCGCTCGAACCGTGAGCTCGAGGCATTCGGGGAGGCGCTGGTGCATGACCTCTCCGAGGGCCTGGCGACGATCGGCTTCTTCGCCGACGCCCTCGAGGCGGCGCTCGGCCCTGACATCGAGGAGCCGGTGCGACGGCAGCTCGGCGGGATCAGGGCCGGGGTCGAGCGCGGTCAGGCGCTGGTCGAGGGAGCGCTCCGTGCAGCCGAGCATCGGGCCGGCACCGGGCCCCGGAACCCGGTCGATGCGAACGCGGTGCTCGATGACGCCCTCGCCAACCTCCGGGCCAGCCGGGAGCTGGCCGGCGCGGCGGTCAACGCGGAGCCGCTGCCCGCGGTGTCGGGCGAGCGGTCGGAGCTGGTCCGGCTGTTTCAGAACGTCCTCGCCAACGCGATCAGGTTTCGCGACCGGGCGCGGTCGCCGCGGATCAGGATCGGAACCCGACGGCAGGGGCGCCGCTGGCGATTCGAGATCACCGACAACGGGATCGGCATCGACCGCGACGGTGGAGCCCCTTCCGGCGTGGACCGGTGGGAGCGGGAAGCAGGCGCCGCCCGGCCCGGCGTCGGCTTGGAGGTTTGCCGACGGATCGTCGAGGCGCATGGAGGCCGGCTCCGGCTCGAGCCGGGCCCCGACCGGCAGGGGACGACCGTCAGCTTCGACCTGCCGGCGGCAGGTCAGGCGAACCCGCCGCCCTCCAGCGCCTCGGAGAGCGCGGCGCTGTCATAGCAG
Source organism: uncultured Conexibacter sp. (assembly GCA_964613275.1). Lineage (GTDB taxonomy): Bacteria > Actinomycetota > Thermoleophilia > Solirubrobacterales > 70-9 > RHKX01. The sequence goes on from CAZTGN010000224.1 coordinate 1,949, forward strand.
GGCAGCTCGCCCGTCCGCTCGAGCCGCTCGACGTAGGCTGCCATCGCCCGCTCCGCGGGGTCGCTGGTGAGCGCGGACATGAACTCGGCCCGCTCGAGCCGCAGGCCGGCCGGGAGGGGCTGGGCGCCACCGACGTAGACCGCCCGCTTGACGGCGGCGATCGCCGCCTTCG
>CAZTGN010000224.1:2130-3823 GCA_964613275.1 uncultured Conexibacter sp.
GTGGCGAGCCCGAGCGCGCGCTCGTGCAGCTCGTCGGCCGGGACAACGTCATCGACGAGCCCGATCTCCGCGGCGCTCTCGGGGTCGAGCGGCCCGCCGTCGAGGCAGATGCGCAGCGCCGCGCTCGCACCGAGCATCCGTGGCAGCCGCTGGGTGCCGCCGCCGCCCGGGGGGAAGCCGAGCAGGATCTCGGGCTGGCCGATCAGGTGCGGTCCCGCCGCCATCAGGCGGAGGTCGCAGGCGCCGCCCATCGCCGAGCCGTTGATGGCGGCGACGAAGACGGCGCCGCAGGTGTTGAAGCGGAGGAAGACCTCGCCGAAGCGCTCCGCCGCCGAGAGCCCGGCCGCCGGCGTCCGCTCGAGCACGTCGCGACCGCCGGGCAGGCGGCGGAGGGCGCCGACCGCCCCGAGCGATGCCCGTGCCAGCGCCGGGGCTACCGACGGCGACCGGCGGGCTCCGTCGAGCAGCTCGGCGACGTCGTAGTGGGCGACGAACCGCTCCGCGTGGGCGCCGGTGATGACCACGGCCGTCAGCTCGGGGTCCGACTCGGCGCGGTCGGCGAGCGCTTCGAGGCCGAGGACGATCTCCTCGTCCATCAGCGCGTGCGGGGCGTTGGCGATCGTCGCGAGGGCCACGCCGCCGCCGTGCTCTGTGACCCGCACCTCGCCCATGCGGGGAAGGTACAGCCGTTCAGCGGACCCTGCGGGCGCCGAGCGGGAAGACGTCGGCGATCACGTGGGCGCCGAGCCGCGGCGGCAGCGCTGTTCCCGCCGGGAGCGCGAGCGTGACGCCGGCGATCTGCCCGCGGTCCCGGCGGATCGTCGTCAGGCCGTTGTAGTCGAGCGGCAGCGGCCTGCCGGTGCCGCGATCGACCAGCAGCACGTCGGCGGTGTGCTCGGCGGCCCCCAGCTCGGCACGGCGTGAGAGATCGATGGCGACGTTGACCGAGCCCGCGTCCGTCGCCGTCGGCGCGTCGAGGGCGACCGATCCGATCCGGACGCCCCGCGGCCTGCGACTCGCGGGGCCGTGGTAGCCGCCGGTCAGGTACGTCCCGCTCGAGATCAGCCTGTCCTCCTCGTTGCAGAGCCCGGCGATGATCAGCAGGGGGCCGAGGTTCGGCACCGCCGGGCAGTCGACCTCGCTGTAGGCCGAGGCGCCGGGGCGCATGGTCAGCGAGCGATCGAAGCTGCCGCGGAACTGGAGCAGCTCGAGCGGCACCGGGCCGAACGTGAAGAGGAGCTCGAAGCCGCTCTGCCCGAGGATCACCGAGTCGCCGACGTAGCGTCCGCTGAGCGGGAACGCGAACTCGCTGTCGGGGTCCGCGACCCGGCGGCCGTCGCGCTCGCGCGAGCCGATCACCCAGAGCAGCAGCCGCCCGCGCGCTCCGTTGCCGGCCCGGGTCCGCTTCAGGGTCCCGGCGATCCAGTCGTAGCTGTCGAAGCCGATCTGGTTGACCGAGGGGAGCAGCGGCGGCAGCGGCAGCGCGAGCCGTCGCAGCTTGAAGGCGCCGACCCGATCGCGGCCGACAGCGAGCGGCAGCGTGGCCGCGCGGCGCTTGCGGGTCCGGAACGCGACCCGGTCCGAGAAGGCGCCGCTGCCGTGGCCCGCGAACCCCCCCGCGCGGGGGGTACGGGAGGGGGGATAGGCCCCCCCGAAACCCCAGGGGGGGGGGGGGGGGGGGCGGCCGGCCGGC
>CAZTGN010000224.1:3833-4310 GCA_964613275.1 uncultured Conexibacter sp.
GTCGCGACCGTCGGCCGAGAGCTCGGCCGAGAACGGGAACGGCGGCTCGACGCTCGCGACCAGCGAGCGGGCATCGGGGTCGGCGAGCATCCGCACGTCCCGCGTCTCGCCGTCGCGGCGGACGACCAGCCGCGCCGTGATCGTGGTCGCGGTCGGCAGCTTTCGCGAGTACCCGTCCGGCATGGTCGATCCGCCGGCGGTCACCGCCATCGTTCCCGTCAGCGCGTCGGCGAACCGCTCGCCGGGGTCGGTCTCGCAGCGCTCGTCGTCGCGACCGCGGCCGAGGCAGTAGTCGTAGGGGACGTGGTGCAGGTAGCCGGACTCGCCGCCGATCCAGACGCCGCGCCGGCCGAGCGCCGGGCTCGAGTTGAGGTCGCCGCGCGCGCCAGGCCCGGGTCGGGAGCGCAGCATCGACGGAGCGTATTGGCCGGAGCGAGCGAACGCGCCCGGTCGGGCTCAGCCGTCGCGCTTGAAGAC
>CAZTGN010000225.1:0-4300 GCA_964613275.1 uncultured Conexibacter sp.
CCGTTCGGCCTCGGGTCCAGTTCGGCCTCGGGTCGTAGTCCAGCCTCGGGTCGCCGTTCGGCCCCGGGTCGCCGTTCGGCCTCGGGTCCAGTTCGGCCTCGGGTCGTAGTCCAGCCTCGGGTCGCCGTTCGGCCCCGGGTCGCCGTTCGGCCTCGGGTCCAGTTCGGCCTCGGGTCGTAGTCCAGCCTCGGGTCGCCTTTCGCCCTCGGGTCGCCGCCCGCCCTCGGGTCGCCGTTCGACCTCGGGTCGCCGTTCGACCTCGGGTCGCCGTTCGACCTCGGCTCCAGTCCGGCCTCGGGTCGCTGCCCGCCCTCGGGTCGCCGTTCGGCCTCGGCTCCGGTCCGGCCTCGGCTCGCCATTCGGCCTCGGCTCGCAGCTCGGCCGCGCTCAGGGCGCGGTCAGGGCGATCCGCTTCAGCTCGGCGATCACGGCATAGCGCTGGGCGGCGCTGTAGAGCGGGTGGCAGGAGGTGAGGACGAGTCGGTCATGACCCACGTCGCGCACGATCCCCGTCTGGCTCGGGTCGACTATCCGGGTCTCGCTGACGTCGTAGGTGAACCGCCCGTAGGGCATCTCGAGCACGATCTGGTCGCCGACGTCGATCCTGTCGATCCGGTTGAACGGGGCACCGTAGGTCGTCCGGTGGCCGGCGATCGCGACGGTCCGGCCCTGGCCGGGCAGCGCCGTGTCCGGGTAGTGGCCGGGCCCGAGCTTGAGGTCGGCCTCCTCGGTTCCCTGGATGACGACGTAGTCGGAGCCGATCGCCGGGATCTCGATCCGGCCGATCGGCTCGCCCATGGCGAGCCGGCGCTCGAATAGGTCGGCGAGCCGTTTCGCACGCCGCTCGACGGTGGCGTCGTCGCTGACGAGGCCGGCGACGTCGGGGTCCGCGAGGAACTCGTCGCTGACCGTGTCCAGCTCGCCCGCGGCCTGGCTCTGACGGACCTGGGCGTAGACCGCCGACAGCGGCTCCTTCCAGATCAGGGTGGCGGCGACGTCGGCGAGGATCACGAGGCCCGCCGTGATCAGCGCCACCGACACGATTCGGGCCGCTCGCCGCATCAGCGGGGATCATCGCCGATCGCCGCCGTCCGCTCGCCGTCACCTGCAAGACTGCCCGTCCCGTGAGCGCCGGCCACCGACCCATCGCCGCCTACCAGGCCGATCCCGAGCATGTCGCGCGCGTCCTGCTGCTCTACTCGGGCGGCCTCGACACGAGCGTGATGCTGCACTGGATCCAGGCGGAGTACGGGGCCGAGGTGGTGACGCTCACCGTCGAGCTCGGACAGCCCGGCGAGGACTGGGACGCGATCGTCGCCAAGGCGCGCGACATGGGAGCCGTCGAGACGCTGGTCGTCGATGCGCGCGAGGAGTTCGCAGCCGACTTCGTCGCTCCGGCGATCCGTGCCAACGGGCTCTACGGCGGCGGCTACCCGCTGTTCACCGCGCTGGCGCGACCGCTGATCGCCAAGGTCGCCGTCGCCGCCGCGCGCGAGCACGGCTGCGACGCGATCGCTCACGGCTGCACCGGCAAGGGCAACGACCAGGTCCGGATCGACGCGACGATCGCTGCGCTCGGACCGGAGCTGCGGGTGCTCGCCCCGGTCCGCGAGTGGGAGATGGGGAGGGAGGAGGAGATCGCCTACGCCCGCGAGCACCGGATTCCGGTCTCCGGCGGGACCGAGAGGCCGCCCTATTCGATCGACGACAACCTCTGGGGGCGCTCGTCGGAGGGGAGGGTGATCGAGGAGATCGACCAGCCGCCACCCGACGACGTGTTCCGGCTCGTCACCCGCCCCGAGGAGGCGCTGGACGAGCCCGAGCTCGTTCGGATCGGCTTCGCGTCCGGCCGGCCGGCCTCGCTCGACGGCGACGAGCTCGGGCTCGTCGAGCTGATCGAGCGCGTCTCCGAGCGCGGCTGTCGGCACGGAGTCGGCATCGTCGACCACATCGAGGACCGGATCGTCGGCCTCAAGGTCCGCGACATCTACGAGGTACCGGCGGCGGCGATCCTCCTCGCTGCGCACAGGGACCTCGAGAAGCTCGTCTCGACGATCCACCAGAACAACTTCAAGGCGGCACTCGACAACCACTGGGCGTACCTCTGCTACGCGGGCCTCTGGTACGAGCCGCTGCGCACCGATCTCGACGCCTACATGGTCGCCGCGAACGAGTTCGTCACCGGCGAGGTGACGATCAAGCTCTACAAGGGCTCGGCGACGGTCGTCGCCCGCAGCTCGCCGTATGCGCTCTACGACAAGTCCCTGGCCGGATTCAGCGAGTCCGGCGGGGAGTTCAGCCAGCTCGCGAGCCCCGGGTTCATCGAGCTCTTCTCGCTGCAGACGCGGATGGCGCACGCCGTCCGGCGGGGTGACCGCTAGGTCCTCCGGGGCCTGCGCGTGCGGGTGCGGAATCGATCATCTGATATGGCCCGCCGCCGCTCATCGACGATCGCATGCTCTCACCGCCTTCCGGGTCCTCTCAGCGAGCAGGCGACCCGGGCGCCGGCGCCTTCGGCGACGCGCGGTCAGACTGATATTCGCGGATCCGGGTGGCCGCAGGACCGTGTTTCGTCGTCGGGGCCGCTGTCTAGGAGCGAGCCTGGCCCGATGCATGGCATCGAGCGACTCATAGATGATCCGCGGATCCCCTCGCGCCCGGGCCGGAGCCCGGATCGCCTGCTCGTTGTCTTCGCTCATCGGAAAGGTTCAGCCCTCCACCCGGCTGATCGACCAGCAGAAGCCGGCCAGCTCGCGGGCGACTGCGACCGCGGCGACGCCGGGGCGCTTGCCCTTGTCGCGAAGCCGCGTCCAGGTGCGATGAAGCCGTCGCTGCGCCGACCAGCTGATCGCAACCGCCTCGGCCGGCTGGGCCTGCTGGCGGGCGGCGAGCCCCTTGGCGACGTTCGGTTGGCGTCGGTAGTGCCAGCCGGCCTCGACCAGCAGCCGGCGGGCGTGCCGGGAGCCGGTCTTGGTGATCGATCCGAGGCGGCGCTGCTGGCCGCTGCTCGATTCCGAGGGAACGAGCCCGACGTAGTGCATCAGCTGCCCGGCGCGGGCAAAGCGCCGGAAGTCACCGATCTCCGCGCAGAGCCCGACCGCCGAGAGCGTGTCGATGCCGCGCAGACAGCGCAGCAGAGCTACCTCCCGCTCCCAGCTCGAGCCGGGGACGAGCGCGGCGATCTCGCGCTCGAGCTCGGCGCGGCGATGAAGCAGCGACTCGATCGCTCCGCGGTAGTCGGTGAGCGTCGTCTGGGCCGCCCGCTCATCGAGCTCGATCGCGGCCAGCCACGCGAGGTGGGCCTCGTTCCAGGAGGTCTTGCCCTCGTAGCGCAGGCCGCGACGCAGAAGCAGCTTCGAGAGCCGGGCCCGGACGAGATCGCGGAGCGCCTCCTCGGCGCAGCCCGGCACCCTGACCGGGCTGAGCTTGCCGGCGAGCAGCATCCGGGCGAGGTGCTCGGCATCGCGGCGGTCGGTCTTGACCCGCTCGCCGCTCGCTCGCGGGATCTTGGCGGGAGCCGCGACCACGCAGCCGACCCCGCACCGGGCGAGCTCCCGCGCCAGCCCATAGCCCGTGGGGCCGGCCTCATAGGTCGCTCGCGCCGGCGCCGGAAGGGCCGCGCAGAACTTCGCCGCCTCGGCCGCCGAGCCGCCGAGGGAGAACGACTTCAGCTCCCCGCTTTCGGTGTCGAGGGTGGCGGCAACGATCTTCGCCGCGTGGACGTCGAGACCGATCACGGTCCTAGCCTGTGCCATGTCGGCACCTCCTGTGGAGTTGTGGCCTCGCCGCGAGCTGCTACTCGCGGCGATTTGCACCCGCTGCGCTTCCGGGCGGGTGCCGACGATCTTCTTACCCGCTCACCCGGACGCGTTCGGCTGCTCGTGGGCCACACGGTCTAGGCTCAGGGCCATGACCTTCGTCTACACAACGATCGGACGCCTCGTCGTCTACTTCGTGCGCCGGCGTTTCGGCCGTCAGATCCAGGTCGTCGGCGGCGTCGCCCTCGCCGGAGCACTGATCGGCGGCGCGATCGGCGCCTACCTGATCGCCTCTCGGGACGTCGAGGAGGGCTGAGCGCCGAGCGCCGCGCTCAGCGTCGCCCGCCGAGGACGCGGTCGACGATCGGATCGGGGTCGCAGACCCCCCAGAGCTGGCGGAGGACGCTGGCGATCGTTTCGCGGTCACTGCCGGCATCGGCGAGCCGGCGCGCATGGTCGATCGCCTCGGCCACGTGCTCGGGCCCGTCGCCGTCGGCGGCGGCCCGGCGGGCCGCCGCGGCGGCCGCGGCCGCCTCCGGGGT
>CAZTGN010000226.1:0-4271 GCA_964613275.1 uncultured Conexibacter sp.
GCGCCGGCCGAGATCGAGCTGGCGACGACCCAGCAGGAGCTGATCGACGGCCTCGATCCGGCGACGCTGACGCAGGTGGCCAAGCTCGACTGGGTCGAGGGCGACGACGCGACGCTGGTCGGCCTCGGAAGCGACGAGGCCATCGTCGAGTCGCAGTGGGCCGAGGAGAACGGCGTCGCGGTCGGCGACACGGTGACCCTGCGCAGCGTGACCGGCGCGGAGCTCCAGGTCCGGGTCGTGGGCAGCGTCCGCGATCGCGTCCAGCTCCTCGTCTCGACCCTGGCGCTGCCGATCGACACGGTCCGCGGGCAGCTCGACGCCCGCCAGGACTTCGCCGCCCTCGTCGGCTTCGCTCCCGATGCCGACCCCGACGCGACCGGCGACCGCGTCGACGAGCTGCTCGCGGATCGCTTCCCGCAGGCGGAGGCGCGCGATCAGCAGCAGTTCAAGCAGGAGCAGGAGGATCAGATCAACCAGCTGCTGGCGTTGATCTACGTGCTCCTCGCGCTGTCGGTCCTCGTCAGCCTGTTCGGCGTCGTCAACACGCTCGTCCTGACCATTTACGAGCGCACCCGCGAGATCGGGATGCTGCGCGCGATCGGCGCCTCGCGCTCGCAGATCCGCAGGATGGTCCGCTACGAGTCGCTGATCACGGCGATGATCGGAGCGTTGATCGGGGCCGTGATCGGGCTCGCGATCGCGATCGCCGCCGTCGAGGCGCTCGAGGACGAGGGCCTGGTCCTCGGCGTCCCGGTCGTCGGCATCCTCATCGTCCTCGTCCTCGCCGCGATCGCCGGCGTGATCGCCGGCATCTGGCCCGCCCGCCGCGCCTCGCGGATCGAGGTGATGGAGGCGCTGCAGTACGAGTAGGAGCGCAGGCGGGAGCCGCCTCTGCGTCCTCGTCGGCTCACGGCCCGAGACCGCTTCGCCTCGCGCGGCCTTGTCCGGCGCCACCGGCCGCGGCACCACTCGCCTCGGCGATCTACCCGCTTCACGCGGGCGGAATAGAGTGTCCGGGCAACCTCTTCCGAGAGAAGGAGACCAAGTGGAAGCAGCCGCCATCGACGAGATGGGACCGATCGACTTCGTGCTGATCGAGTGGGCCGACTCGGAGCCGACCGGGGAGGCGGCGCCGATCCTCCTCGACCTGCACGACAGAGGGGTCATCCGCGTCCTCGACTTCGCAGCGTTCGCCAAGGACGAGGACGGCAACGTCGTCGCGATCGACCTCGGGGAGCTGCCCGAGCACGCCGCCGCGTTCACCGACTTCCGCGGGGCCGGCTCCGGGATCCTCGGCGACGAGGACCTCGCCGCGGCCGCGGACGCGATCGCGCCCGGCGCGCTGGCGGCGCTGATCGTCTACGAGAACTCCTGGGCCGGGCCGTTCGCGAGCGCCGTCCGGCGCTCCGGCGGCCAGCTCGCCGCCACCGAGCGGATTCCCGTCCAGGCGTTCATCGCGGCGCTCGACGCGGCCGAAGCCGCCGCAGGCTGACCCGACCCACCGAAGCAGAAAGGAACCGACGATGCCAGGACTGATCAGAGGCGTGGCCCGGACAGCGGTCGTCGCCGGAACGGCGACCGCCGTCAGCAACCGCGTCTCGCGCCGCCAGGCCGATCGCTGGGCGCAGGAGGCCCCACCGCAGCAGCAGTACGCCGAGCCCGCCCCGGCGGCGGCCCCCGCGGGGGCCGATCCGATCGCCCAGCTCAAGGAGCTCGGCGAGCTCCGCGACAGCGGCGTCCTCACCGACGAGGAGTTCGCCGCCCAGAAGGCGAAGATCCTCGGGAGCTGAGCAGGGGGAGGAGGCTCTCCGCGCCCCAGAGGGGGCTCCCCGCCACCAGAGGGGGCTCCCCGCCACCGGAGGGGCTCCCCGCCACCGGAGGGGGTCCCCGCGCCGGAGGGGGTCCCCGCGCCGGAGGGGGTCCCCGCGCCGCTCAGATCAGCTCGGCGCCGGCTTCGAGAGTGGCCTCGAGCTCGGAGCCCGGGACCGGGCTGACGCCCGGTGAGACGGCCCCCGCGTCGAGGTAGCGGTTGACCGCGGCGCGGACGTCATCGCCGTCGCCGAAGCCGCCGAGCGAGTCGAGCATCGCCTCCGACATCGCCGACTTCGCGCGTTCGACGTCGCCGGCGGCGATGCCCTCGTCGAAGCCGGCGATCTCCGCCTCGAAGCCCGAGCGCTCGAGCATCGAGCGGTAGAACGGCAGCGACAGGTAGGTGACGAGGTCGCCGCGAACGCGGTCGAGCGTGGCGGCGCGATCGCTGGTCACCGCGACGGGGACGGCCGGGACGACGTCGAAGCCGTCGAGGTCCTTGCCGGCGCGCTCGCGACCCTTCGCCACCTCGGGGATCACGACGTCGCGGACGTAGGGCGGGTCGCAGAGCCAGAGGAGGACGCCGTCGCCGATCTCACCCGCCAGCCGCAGCATGCTCGGTGAGAGCGCGGCGACGTAGATCGGCAGGTCGGAGCGGACCTCGTAGCCCATGAAGTGGAAGCTGGTCGGCCACTTCCCGCCCGGCGGCGGGTTCTCGCCACGGAGCATCGCGCGGACCGCGCCGACGTACTCGCGCATCTCGGCGACCGGCCTGTCGATCGCCTGCCCGTACCAGTTCTCGACCGTGACGCGGTGGGAGACGCCGAGGCCGAGGACCATCCTGCCGCCGGAGAGCTCGTCGATCGTCGCCGCCGTCTGCGCCGTCGCGACCGGCGTCCGCGAGTAGATCGGCAGCACGCCGGTACCGAGCCTGATCCGCTCGCTGCGCGCCGCGTAGGCGGCGAGCACCGTCAGCGAGTCGCGGCCGGCGATGTGGGTCACCCAGGTCGAGTCGTAGCCGAGCGACTCGGCGAGCCGGACCCGCTCGACGGCGGCATCGAGCGAGCGGCCGGGGGAGATGAACGTGCCGACGCCGGGCATCGCCCACCAGTTCTATCCGAACCGCGACGCCGAGGCTCGCCTCGACAGATGCGAGGAACCGCGGTCTCGGCGTGACCCGATCGTGCTCCGGTCACGCGCCCGGCGCCCGCCCCGCCCGCGCCGGGCATCGATCGCGATCGTGCTCCGGTCACGCGCCCGGCGCCCGCCCGCGCCGGCATCGATCGCGATCGTGCCGGGATTCCGGTGAGATCCCGATCACTGCCCCCGGTCGGGGTGGCCCGGGGTCGGCCGGTAGTCGTCAGCGAGCGACGCGGCGAGCGCCAGGGTCGCCGCGTCGATGTCGACCTCGGCGAGCGGGCCGTCACGCTCGAGCCCGGCCCGGAGGCGATCGGCGACCGCGTCGATCAGCGGGTCGGGCCGGTCCGCCGGCAGCGGCTCGTCGTCCGCGCCGAGCTCGCGGGCGACGCTGCCGGTCGCGGCCGGGTCCGATTCGAGCTCCAATGCCTCGTAGACCGGGTCGAGTACGTCGTTGATCCGATCGGCGCCGCGAACGACGACGACGGCGCCGACGTGGGCGCCGCCCGCGACCACCCGCTGGCCGATCCCGGCGAGCTTGACGGCGCCGCGGGCGTTGACGCTGAACTCGCCCGGGCAGTACTCGCCGGCGACAGCGCCGACCCTCGCGTCGACGCCGACGCCGGCGAGCGCTTCCGCGATCAGATCGGCGAGCGTCGCGAAGCGCTCGCGCGTGCCCCGGTAGGCGCCGCCCGGGCCGTCGACCCGGCTCGCCACCGACAGCGAGATCGTGCCGGGGTGGAAGACCGCGGCGCGGCCGCCGGCGATCCGCTCGACCGGCGCGTAGCCGGCCGCCTCCGCGATCTCGACCGCGCGTCGGTATCCGGGCCGGAGCCGGTCGAGCTTGCCGAAAGCGAGGATCGGGCCGGTGCGGTTGAGGCGGGCGGTCGCCGGCAGCTCCCCGCGGGCGACCCGGCGCAGCAGGGCGGCGGAGACGGCGGTCTCCAGGTAGGCGTCGCCGGTGAAGGACGCGGTCGTGATCCGGCCGGTCGCCCCGCTCGAGCCTGGCCCGGCGGGATGGTCCCGGTCCGATCGGCGGAGTGTGAACGAATCATTGCGAATGTGACGGGGTTCACACATAAACGGTGGCGAGACCGGGATCGTTCCCCGGGTCAGCCGAAGCCGGTCGTTGTCGCGCCTGCGCTCGCAACCTACTCACCCGGCTCGGAAACCGCAGATGGATTGGACCGATGCTGCAACGACGACAGATTGACCCTGTGCGCCCCGCGCGCGACCGCTCGCGTCGCGACGCCATCCTGGTGACGCTCGCCGTCGCCGCGACCGTGGCGCTCGCCGGCACCGGCGCCGCGATCGCGATCGCGGCG
>CAZTGN010000227.1:0-4270 GCA_964613275.1 uncultured Conexibacter sp.
GAAGCTCCGCCACGACGAGCCGCCGGCGGTCGAGCGGGAGCTCGCCCTCGTACGCCCGGGCGACGACGAGGAGCGCCTCGGCAAGCTCGATCAGCCGGTCCACCTCGGCCCGCGCCGAGCTGATCGCGGAGCGCAGGTCGCCGGGGTCGTCGGAGTAGCGCTCGGCGACCTCGAGCTCGGTCTTGAGCAGCGCCAGCGGCGTCCGCAGCTCGTGGCTGGCGTCGTCGACGAACGCCCGCTCGCGCCTGACCCCGGCCTCGACCCGGTCGAGCATCCCGTTCAGCGTCTCGCCGAGCCGGCGGATCTCGTCCTCGACGGCCCCGACCGGCAGCCGCTCGCCGAGGTCGGACCCCGAAAGCGCGGCGGCGCGGCTGCGCATCTCCTCGACCGGCCGCAGCGCCGCGCCGATGCTGAGGTAGCCGGCGATCGAGGCGAGCAGGAGCGCGACCGAGCCGCCGACGAGGAGCAGGGCCGCGAGGTTGGCGAGCGCCTCGTCGCGGTCGTCGAGCGAGGCGCCGACGGCGATGACCTCGCTGCCCGGCTCGTCCGTCACGGCCGTGGCGAGGATCCGGACCTCTCCCTCGATGCCCGGGGGCGGCGGCGCGTCGAAGAAGGTCGGCCCGGCGGCCGCGGCGGCCAGCCTGCGGGCGTCCAGCACCGGCTCCGTCCCGACGTGAGGGCTCGCGTCGACGACGCGCCCGGAGGCCGCGATGAGCTGCGCGAAGCTCTCGTCGGGCTCGACGAGGCCGTCGGCGCCGATGGCGCGTCCGGGTTGCGGCCCGCCGCCGGCGAGCGCCGCGGCGCTCGCCTCGGCGGCCCGTGACCGGAGCCCCTGCTCGATCGTCTCGTTGAGCTGCGCTTCGTAGCGGAGGTAGATGAACAGGCCGAGCCCGGCGAGCAGGACGGCCATCACGCCGGCGAAAGCGAGCGTGACCCGCGCCCTGATCGGCAGTCGGCTCACGGCGCCGCGTCGCGGAGCCGGTAGCCGGCGCCGCGGACGGTCTCGATCGAGGCCGTGCCGAACGGCTTGTCGATCTTCCTCCGCAGCAGCCGCACGAACGAGTCGACGACGTTCGAGCGGTTCTCGTAGTCGTAGTCCCAGGCGTGCTCGAGGAGCTGAAATCGCGACAGCACGTCGCCCGGGTGCCGCATGAACACCTCGAGCAGCGCGAACTCCTTGGCCGACAGCTCGATCTCCGCCTCGCCCCGCCAGACGCGATGGGCGGCGGGGTCGAGGGCGAGGTCGCCGACCTCGAGCCGGACCGGGCGCTCGACCGTGCCGCGACGGCCGAGCGCCCGCAGCCGGGCGAGCAGCTCGGCGTAGGAGAACGGCTTCGTCAGGTAGTCGTCGGCGCCGCCGTCGAGGCCGGCGACGCGGTCGCTGACCCCGTCGCGGGCCGTCAGCATCAGGATCGGCGCCCAGACGCCGTCGGCGCGGAGGCGGCGGCAGACCTCGATGCCGTCGATGCCGGGCAGCATCACGTCGAGGACGATCGCGTCGTAATCGGTCGAGCCCGCCATCCAGAGCGCATCCTCACCGCGGGGGGTGACGTCGACCGCCATTCCCTCGGCCTGCAGGCCGCGCCGCAGCAGGGCGGACATCTTCGCCTCGTCCTCGACGATCAGGACTCGCATCGCACCTCACCCTCAGGCTCGCAGATGAAAGCGGCATGAAAGGCCCCTCGGCGGTCGCCGGCACGGCCCTTTCATCCTCCCGTCACCGGGCGGTCACGGCCGTTTCATCGCAGCGGCGTAGGACCGGTCGGGACGAGCCGCCGACGGCGGCCGAGACATGGAGGTGCATGATGATTCCGAGCCCACGAGGAGGCATCCGACCCGGCCTCGCCGCGATCGCTGTGGTCGCTGTCGCCACGCTGGCGGCGGCGGTCGCCGGCTGCGGCGGTGACGCCACCGCGACGGGCGCCGACGGCTCCCTGCCCCAGGGCGGCGAGCCGGTCACGCTCGACCCGGCGGAGTTCACGACCGAGATCGACAACCCGTGGCTGCCGATGAGCCCGGGCAGCCGCTGGGTCTACCGCGAGACCGACACGACCGGCGCCGAGCAGCGGGTGGTCGTCACGGTCACCGACCGGACGCGGACGATCGCCAACGGGGTCGAGGCGCGAGTCGTCCGCGACGTCGTCAGCGAGGGCGGCGAGCCGATCGAGATCACCGACGACTGGTACGCGCAGGACTCGGCCGGCAACGTCTGGTATCTCGGCGAGCGCACGGCCGAGTACCGGAACGGGCGGATCACGACCCGCGCCGGATCGTTCGAGGCCGGCGTCGACGGTGCCGAGGCGGGGATCGCGATGCCCGCCGACCCCGAGCCGGGGATGAGCTACCGGCAGGAGTACTACGCCGGCGAGGCCGAGGACCGGGGCGCGATCGCCACCCGCGGTGACGAGCAGGTCGAGGTGCCGTTCGGGTTCTACGACCGCGACGTCGTCATGACCCGGGACCTGGTGCCCACCGAGCCGCGGGTCCAGGAGCTGAAGCTGTACGCCCCGGGCGTCGGCATGGTGCTCAGCGTCCACACCGACGGCGACGGGGGCCGGGCCGAGCTCGTCGCCTACCGGGACGGTCAGTGATCGAAGAAGGTGACGCAGCCGTTGAGCGTCGCCGGGGTGGCGAGCCGCGGCTCGCCACCCCGCGGCGTCGCCGTCCAGCAGCCGAAGCCGTTGACGGTGACGTCCAGGTCGAGCTCGCGGTCGCCCGCCGGCGTCGCCGCCGGGCAGCGCCAGGCGTCCGTGCCGACCTCCTCGCAGCCGCTGACCGTCACGGCCGCGAGCTCGCCGTTCAGCGATGAGGCCAGCTCCGCCCCGGTGACGCCGATGAAGGGGGTCGGGCGCAGCACGAAGATCACGGCGGCCACTCCCAGGGCGAGGAGGGTGGCGACGTATGGGAAGAGGCGGCGTCCCATCGATGCCGACTCAGGCTATTCGCCGCCGGCACCGGCTCCGGCGGGCATCAAGCCGGTGAGCTGAGCCCCCCGGGGGCCGGGACGGGGACGTTCAGCGGCTCTTCAGCAGGCGCGCGACCGCGTCCATCATCTCCGCGGTGCGCTCGTCGCGCTCGCCGGCCTCGGCGCCGATGACGCAGTGGCGGGTGTGGTCGTCGAGGACCTCGATCGCGACCCGATCGAGGGCGGAGCGGATCGCGGCGATCTGGGTGAGGATGTCGATGCAGTAGCGCTCCTCCTCGATCATCCGCTCGACGCCGCCGACCTGGCCGCCGATGCGACGCAGCCGCCGGGTCAGATCCTGCTTGTCGTCGATGTAGCCGGGATGGGCATGGGGCATGGGCAGGCTCCGCTTCGTCGGGGGGGCTCCGGGGAAATATACCCCTACTGGGTATGAGGCCGCCGGCGACGGTGCTCAGCCGGCGCTCGCGGCGGCGGCATCCAGCACCGGAGGCGCATAGGCTGAGCCGACCGATGGAGATCGATTCGGTCGGAGCGATAGTCAGCGGCGGGGCCTCGGGCCTCGGCGAGGCCGTCGTGCGGCGCCTGCACGGGGCGGGCGCCCATGTCCTCATCGCCGACCTCAACCCCGACAAGGGCGAGGCGCTCGCCGCCGAGCTCGGAGACCGCGTCGGGTTCCGTGAGGTGAACGTCACCGACCCCGATGCGGTGGGGGCCGCCGTCGAGGCCGCGGGGGCGGCGCCGCGCGGCCTGCGGATCGCGGTCGGCTGTGCCGGCATCGGCTGGGCCCAGCGCGTCACCGGCAAGCAGGGCCCGCACCCGCTCGACCTCTTCCGCAACGTCGTCGACGTCAATCTCGTCGGGATGTTCAACCTGCTGCGGCTGGCGACGACGGCCATGAACGGGAACGAGCCCGATGAGGAGGGCGAGCGCGGGCTCTTCGTCGGCACCGCCTCGATCGCCGCCTTCGACGGCCAGATCGGTCAGATCGCCTACGCGGCCTCCAAGGCCGGCATCGTCGGGATGACCCTGCCCGCCGCCCGCGATCTCGCAAGCCGCGGCATCCGCGTGATGACGATCGCCCCCGGGCTCTTCGACACGCCGCTGCTCGGGGCCCTCCCCGAGCCGGCCCGAACGGCGCTCGGCGAGTCGATCCCCTTCCCGAGCCGCCTCGGCCGCCCCGCCGAGTTCGCGGACCTCGTCGCCGCGATCGCCGCCAATCCGATGCTCAACGGCGAGACGATCCGCCTCGACGGCGCGATCCGCATGGCGCCGAGGTAGCTGCCGGGCCTCGGTACGCGCCGGGGCCTCGTGCCTACTCGTCCTGGTAGGCGAGCAGGACGTGGC
>CAZTGN010000228.1:0-1408 GCA_964613275.1 uncultured Conexibacter sp.
GAGCACGACCGGCTCGACCGCGCGCTCCGCCACGGGGGCGCGCTGGGGCCGGCCGAGCTCGTCGCGATGCAGAAGGAGCGGGGGAGGCTCTCGGACGCGATCTCCTCGGCCGAGCAGCGCTTCGGCGGTGCCGTCTCCGGGCCCGCGGCGACCTGAGGCCCGCTGGATAGGCGCTAAGTTAGGGGCCGCGCCGAGCGGGCGCGCGAGCCGATGGATTCGACGGATCAGACGACGCGGAAGGCACGGATCCTCTTCGACGAGGGCCACTCCGAGTCGTGGTCGATCCGCGCCGAGATGGCCGAGCGGATGCAGGCATCGCATCCCGCCGACGCCTCGCTCGCCGCCGCCGCCGCAGCACTGGCGCGTCGCGACTTCGAGGTGGCCGCGAAGGAGTCCGGTCCGCTCGACGCGACCGCGCTCGACGGCGTCGACGTGCTCGTCATCGCCCACCCCTCGGAGCCCGAGTGGGAGGCGACGACCGGCGTCGGCCAGCCGCGCCTCAGCGATGCCGAGATCGAGGCGATCGTCGGCTGGGTCGAGTCCGGGGGCGGGCTCGTCGTCCTCGGCGAGACCGAGCAGGACAAGTACGGGAACAACCTCAACGAGCTGCTCGACAGGTTCGGGATCGAGATCGAGAACGCGACCGTGCAGGACTACGGGCGGCACTCGGGCGACGCTCCGAGCTGGATCCTCGCCGACCTCGTTCCCGCCGACGGCAGCGGCCCCGACCCGCTCGCCGGCGTCGCCGAGGCCTGCTTCTACCGGGCCGGGACGCTGGCGCTGCGCAACGGCGGGCGGGTGCTGGCGCGGACGTCGCCGACGGCATCGACGCCACGGGCGCCGCTGGCCGCGGTGGTCCCGCACGGATCCGGCCGCATCGTCGTCCTCGCCGACTCCGATCTCTTCGGGGACGACTGCATCGCCGACTACGACCACGAAGCGCTCTGGGTCAACCTCGTCTACTACGCCGCCGAGCCGGCGTTCGCCGCCGGCGACGGCGGGAGCGAGTCGGGGGCCGCGGCCGATCCCGCCTGGGCGCGGCTGCGCGACGCCGTCGAGGAGCTTCGCGCCCACCAGTCGCCCGACGGCTCGGTCGACCTCGCCGCGGCCGGCGTCGACGGGGAACGGCTCGGCGGGCTCGTGGCCGCGATCAGGGCGGCGGCGGTCGAGCTCGCACCCCGCTTCCCGCATCAGGAAGCCTACTTCGAGGCGCTCGACTCCGACCTCGACGCCTGGGTCGCATCCGGGTTCGCCAAGCCGGACTTCATGGCCGCGACCGAGGCGTTCCGGCCCGAGCGCGAGCGCCGCGACGGGATCGAGCATCTGGTGGTCTTCCCGATGTACAAGCAGAACGGCTCGCCGGATACCTGCTTCGAGGCGCTGA
The DNA here is from genome assembly GCA_964613275.1 of uncultured Conexibacter sp. GTDB lineage: Bacteria > Actinomycetota > Thermoleophilia > Solirubrobacterales > 70-9 > RHKX01. The sequence continues at coordinate 1,385 of CAZTGN010000228.1, forward strand.
TCGTGCGGGTGCCGTGGCCTCGCT
>CAZTGN010000228.1:1418-4256 GCA_964613275.1 uncultured Conexibacter sp.
GGTCGCCGAGCTCGAGCGCCGCTACGACAACGCGAAGTATCTGCCGGTCGAGCTCGTCGACTACACGTCGGGCTACGACTCGGAGTGCGCGGTGCTGTTTCCGGAGACGTTCTCTGTCGCCGAGCGCCCGCCCGCGCACTTCGGGGCGATCTTCTGCGACCGCGAGGCCGAGCGCCTCCGCCGCGTCGGCAGCGCCGCCGCCGACGTCCTGCGGCTGAACCTGCCGCCCGATGCCGCCTGCCTTCTTGCCTCGCCGGAGCTCTCCCGCGACGCCTACATCGCCTGGGATCTGATCCACGATCGCACCCACATGCGCGGCGACCTGCCGTTCGACCCGTTCATGATCCGCCAGCGCAGCCCCTACTGGATGTACTCGCTGGAGGAGCTGCGCTGCGACCTGACCACGTTCGGCGAGGCCGTCGAGCTCGAGGCCGAGGGCCTGGCGCTCGCCCGCCACGTCCAGTACGCGATCCTCTTCGACCGCCTCTTCCGCTTCCCGCTGACCGGCGATCGGGTGCGCAACTACGACGGGCTCGGCGGCCAGCTGCTGTTCGCGTTCCTCCACCACGAGCGCTACCTGCACTGGACCGACAACCGGCTCGAGGTCGAGTGGGGGAGGGTCGCCGCGGGCGTCGGCCGGCTCCAGGACCTCGTCGGCGAGCTCTACCACTCCGGGATCGACCGCTCGAAGCTCGGCCAGTGGATCGCAGCCCACGACCTCGTCGCGACCTACGTGCCGCCGGCCGAGTCCTCGGTCTGGGCCGCCGAGCGGCGCGCGCTGCCCGAGGTCGAGGAGCCGAAGCAGCTCGTCGACCTCGTCCGCGACGACGAGTTCCCGCTCAGCCTCTTCTACACGCAGCTTCAGCCGAAGCTCGAGCCGGCGCTCGCCGGCCGGCCGCGGCGGCAGCCGGCGGCGGGGGGAGTGGGCTGATGGCGGATCTCGACGGCCGAGTGATCGCGGTCGCCGGCGTCGGCGGCGGGCTCGGTCCCGCCGTCGCCGCGCGGCTCGCCGCCGACGGCGCGATCCTGGCGCTGGCCGACATCGATCTCGACCGGATCGAGGCCGCGGTCGACGGGCTCGGCATCGATGGAGAACGGCTGGACATGCAGGCGGTCGACCTCTTGGACGGGAACGGAGCGGCAGGATGGTGCTCGTCGCTCGGGGAGCGCTTCGGTCGCGTCGACGGGCTTCTGCACCTGGTCGGCGGTTGGCGCGGGGGCGATCCGATCGAGAGCTTCGACATGGCCGACTACGAGTGGCTGCACGACCTGCTCGTGCGGACCGTGCAGAACGCGACGCGCGCCTTCCACGGAGCGCTGGTGGCAAGCAGGCACGGGCGCTTCGCGCTCGTTTCCTCGACCCAGGCCCGGGGGCCAGACGGCACCAACGCCGCCTACGGCGCGACGAAGGCGGCGGCGGAGGCGTGGACGCTGGCCCTCGCCGACTCGTTCGCGGGCACGAAGGCGACCGCCAACGTCGTCGTCGTCAACGCGATCCTGACGGCGGCGATGCGCGAGCGGAACCCCGGCAAGGAGTACCCGAGCTTCACGCCGGCCGAGCAGATCGCCGATGCCCTCGCCTACCTCTGCTCCGATGCGGCGGGCCGGATGAACGGCCAGCGCCTCGAGCTGCACCCGTGAGCGGCGCTCCGGGCGCGGACCCCCGCGGCTTCGCCTCCGACAACCATTCGGGCGCTCATCCGGACGTGCTGGAGGCGGTCGCGCGCGCGAACGTCGATCACGCCGGCTCCTACGGCGAGGACGCCTGGACGGGGCGCTTCGACGAGCTGATCGGTGACCACTTCGGGCCGGGCGCGGTCGGCTTTCCGGTCTTCAACGGCACCGCTGCCAACGTGCTCGCGATCGACGCGGCGACGCAGCCGCACGAGGCGGTGATCTGTGCCGCCGGTGCTCACATCGACGTCGACGAGTGCGGGGCACCGGAGCGCTGGGCGGGGGTGAAGCTGCTCGCGGTCGAACCCGAGCACGGCAGGATCGGACCGGAGGCGCTGCACGCATGGGAGCCGCGCCGCGACGACATCCACCACAACCAGCCGCGGCTCGTCTCGGTCGCCGAGGCGACGGAGGTCGGCACGGTCTACCCGGTCGACGAGCTCGGCGCCCTGGCCGACGCCGCGCACGCGATGGGGATGCGCCTCCACGTCGACGGCGCGCGGCTCGCCAACGCGGCGGTCGCCCTCGACGTCGGGCTCGGCGAGCTCGCCGGCGGGGTCGGCGCCGACGTGGTCTCGCTCGGCGCGACCAAGAACGGCGGCCTCGTCGGCGACGCCGTCGTCTTCCTCGAGCCCGGCCTGGCCAGCGAGTTCGAGTACCGGCGCAAGCAGGGGATGCAGCTGGCCTCGAAGATGCGCTTCCTCAGCGCCCAGTTCGAGGCCCTGTTCGGCCCCGGTGAGCTCTGGCGGCGGAACGCGGAGAACGCGAACTCGATGGCGACCCGCCTCGCGGCTGCGGTCACCGGCCTCGAGGGCGTCGAGATCGTCCACCCGGTCGAGGCCAACGGCGTCTTCGCGCGGCTCCCCCGGGCGGCGATCGACGCGCTGCTCCGCGACCTCCCCGGCGAGCACCCCTTCTACGTCTGGGACGAGCCCGCCGGCGTGGTCCGCTGGATGTGCTCATGGGACACGACCGAGGCCGACGTCGACGGCCTGATCGCCGTCGCCCGCGCCGCGCTCGCCGCGGCCTGAGGTCGGACCGGACGCACGAACACACGTTCGAGTTTTCCGTCCGACCCCACTGCCACCATCGAGTGGTGGAAAAGGGCTTGGACAAGGCATTCCTGGAGAGTTGCCTCGACGACGGCATGTCGCTGATCGAGAT
>CAZTGN010000229.1:0-4230 GCA_964613275.1 uncultured Conexibacter sp.
CTCCGCGGCGGCGTGGCGCGATGCGGTCGAAGCCGGCGAGCGGATGCTGCTTCCCGCGCTCGTCCTCTACGAGTGGCTGCGCGGGCCGCGGATCCCGGAGGAGCTGGCCGCGCAGGAAGCGCTGCTTCCGGCCGATGCCGCGCTCCCGTTCGGACCCGCCGAGGCGAGGGCGGCCACGAAGCTGTACCGGGCGGTCGAGGAGCCGCGTGGACGCGAGATCGACATCGCGATCGCCGCCCATGCGCTCACCCGGAACGCGCCGGTCTGGACGCTGAACGCCACCGACTTCGAGGATCTACCGGGCGCCGCGCTGTTCGGCCGCTGAGCCGAGCGCCACGGCCCGGGCGAGGACCTCGTCGAGCATCGCCTCGGTGAGCCGGCCGGTGAAGGTGTTCTGCTGGCTCGGGTGGTAGCTGCCGAGGAGGACCCGGCCGCCGATCGGCGCCTCGGCGCCGTGTCCGAACCGCGGCTGCGGCCGCGGGACCTCGCCGCCCGCGGCGGCGAGCGCGCGCAGCGCCGCCGCCCAGCCGAAGGACCCGAGCGCGAGCAGGACCCGCGCGTTCGGCAGCAGCGCCAGCTCGCGCTCGAGGAAGGGGCGGCAGCGGTCGCGCTCGGCGACCGTCGGCTTGTTCGCCGGCGGGGCGCAGCGGACCGCCGCGGTCACGTAGGCGCCGCGCAGCTCGAGGCCGTCGTCGCGAGCGGTCGCGGTCGGGCGGTTGGCGAGGCCGGCGCGGAACAGCGCCGCGTACAGCCAGTCGCCGGAGCGGTCGCCGGTGAACATCCGCCCGGTCCGGTTGGCGCCGTTGGCCGCCGGCGCGAGGCCGACCAGCACGATCGTCGCTCCCGGATCGCCGAACCCCGGCACCGGCCGGGCCCAGTAGCGCTCGCCGCGAAACCGACGCGGCGGGTCCGCCGCCACCTGCTCGCGCCAGCGGACGAGCCGCGGACAAGCCCGGCACGAGACGATCTCGCGCTCGAGCCGGTCGAGGTCGTCGCCGTCGGGCGGCATGCTGCCGCGAGGCTAACCCTCCGGCGCCCACAGGGGGCCGGGCGGTACCGTTGATCGCCTCCGGATGCGGCGCCGGACGCCGCGCCGAAGGAAGATCGATGGCCGCCGACCAACGCCGAGACCTGCGCCTGCTGGCGATCGTCCCCGCCTACAACGAGGAGGGGATGATCGGTCGCGTCGTCCGCGACATCAAGCGCCAGGTGCCCGGCTTCAACGTCCTCGTCGTCGACGACGGCTCGACCGACGCGACCGTGGCCCAGGCCGAGGCCGAAGGCGCGATCGTCCTCCGCCACCCGTTCAACCTCGGGATCGGCGGCGCGATGCAGTCGGGCTACAAGTACGCGCTCGCCCATGGCTACGACGTCGCCGTCCAGGTCGACGGCGACGGCCAGCACAAGCCCGAGTACCTGGCGCAGATGCTCGCCGCCCTGCACACCGGCGATGCCGAGGCCGACATGGTCTACGGCACCCGGTTCCGCGGCGACCCCGGCTACAGGGTCCCGTTCGGCCGCCGCCTCGGCAACCTGATCTTCTCGCTCGTGCTGACGGCGATCACTCGCCAGAAGATCACCGACCCGACCTCGGGCTTCCGGATGGTCAACCGCCGCGGTATCGAGCTCTTCGCCCGCGACTACCCCCACGACTACCCCGAGGTCGAGGCGATCCTGATGCTGCACAACCACCGCCTCCGGATCCACGAGGTTCAGGTGCGGATGAACGCCCGCGGCTTCGGCCGCAGCTCGATCGACTACCCCCGCGCCGCCTACTACATGGTCAAGGTGATGCTGGCCCTGTTCGTCGGCCTGCTGCGCCGCCGGCCCGACGCCTTCGAGGGCGCGCCGCCGCCGGCCGCCGAGGCCCAGCCCGCCGTCGAGCCCACCGTGGAGGGCGGCAGCTCGCCGTGAGCGCGCTGGTTCCGGTTCTCGCCGAGGGGCTCGGTCAGACGCCACAGCGGATCGCGGTCGTCGCCACCCTGCTCTTCCTCGTGCTCGTGATCGAGCTCGTCCGCCGCCGCCGCCTGGTCGAGCGCTACGCGCTGCTCTGGATCTCGGCCGCGCTCGTGCTCGTCGTCCTCGCCGTCTGGAACGGCGCACTGAACTGGATCGCCGAAAGGCTCGGCATCCTCTCGCCCCCGAATGCCCTGTTCCTGATCGGCGTCGGCGCCCTGTTCGTCCTCGCCCTCCACTTCTCGGTCGCCTTCTCGCGGCTCAGCGAGGAGACGAAGATCCTCGCCCAGGAGCTCGCCCGCCTCGATCGCGAGCAGCGGCGGATCCGCAAGGGCGGGCTCGGCGGCGAGCAGGACGTGGTGATCGAGACCACCGAGACCGGGTCCGCGAACGGGGACCCCGGCAGCGACGCCTGAGCCGGCCGGCCGGCGCTACCGGCAGCGCTTCGCGCCGCAGGAGTGCCCGGCCATCTTCGTCAGGTAGGCACGGAGGCGATCGCGCTCGGCGGCGGTCAGCGGCGCCAGCATCTCGGTCTCGGCGCCCTCGGCCGCACGCTGGGCCTCGGCGAGCCGGCGGACTCCGTCGTCGGTCAGCTCGAGCAGGTAGCGGCGCCGATCGTCGGGGTCGCGGCGGCGGATCAGCGAGCCGTCGGCCTCGAGCTCGTCGATCAGGGCGACCAGGTTGGAGGCGTGGATCCGCAGCGAACGGCCGAGCGCCTGCTGTGACATCGGCCCGGCGTCGTAGAGCTGGTGCAGGATCGCGTACTCGGGCGCCCGCAGCCCGACCGTCGACAGCGCGTCGCCGAGGCCCTCGCCCGAGGCGCGGGAGAGCCGGAAGAAGAGCACCCCGCAGCTCGGCTTCGTTGCCGGTGCGTGCTTGCGCCCCTTCGCGGCCATGACCGGACGAGGATAGCGGCAACTCCTACGGATCCATAACCGTTTGTGTTCATAATCATTGGTGATAGGCTTGCTTCCGCAACGAACCCGACCCCGGGAGGACGGAGCCCGAATGGACCCGAACAGCAGCAAGCGAACCCTTCCCCTGATCCCGCTCGACGACGTCGTCGTCTTCCCCGGGATGAACCTGACGCTCGCGATCGACCCCGGCGCCGAGGAGGAGGTGCTGCTCGTGCCCCGCTCCGGCGACGACTTCGCCGCCGTCGGCACCGTCGCCCGCGTCGACGAGCAGGCGCGCCTGCCCGGCGGGGCGCTCGCGACCGGCTTCGAGGGCGTCGGCCGCGGCGTCGCCGGCGCCGCCCGCACCGACCTCAACGGCACCCTGCGGATCGAGATCACCCCCTGGGAGGACCCGACCGACCGCGACGAGGACATCCGCGCGCTCGAGCGCGAGTACCGCGCGATCGTCGAGGAGATCCTCGAGCTGCGTCGGGCCGGCGACGGCATCCGCGCCTTCCTGCGCTCGATCTCCGAGCCCGGCGCGCTCGCCGACACCGCCGGCTACTCGCCCGACCTCGGCTACGAGCAGAAGGTCGAGCTCCTGGAGACGCTCGACGTCCGCGAGCGGCTGACCAAGGCGGTCGCCTTCCAGCGCGAGCGGCTCGCCGAGCTGCAGGTCCGCAGCCGGATCCGCGAGGACGTCCAGAGCGGCGCCGAGAAGCAGCAGCGCGAGTACTTCCTGCGCAAGCAGCTGGAGTCGATTCAGAAGGAGCTCGGCGAGGACGATGCCTCGGTCGCCGACGAGTATCGGGCGAAGATCGAGGAGTCGGGCATGCCGGACGCCGTCCGCGAGCAGGCCGAGCGCGAGCTCGGACGGCTCGAGCGGATGGGCGACGGCTCCGGCGAGTCATCGATGCTCCGCACCTACCTCGACTGGCTGATCGCGGTCCCCTGGGGCGAGCGCTCCGAGGAGCGCCTCGACCCGGCCGGCGCCCGCGAGGTGCTCGACGCCGACCACGCCGGGCTCGAGGACGTCAAGGAGCGGATCACCGAGTACATCGCCGTCCGCAAGCTGCGGGCCGAGCGCGGCGTCGCCGACGACGGCAGGGCCGCGGGCGCCATCCTCACGCTGATCGGGCCGCCCGGCACCGGCAAGACCTCGATCGGCGAGTCGGTCGCCCGCGCGACCGGTCGCGAGTTCGTGCGGATGTCGCTCGGCGGCGTCCGCGACGAGGCCGAGATCCGCGGCCACCGCCGGACCTACATCGGCGCCCTGCCGGGCCGCCTGGTCCGGGCGCTGCGCGACGCCGGGACGATGAACCCGGTGATCATGCTCGACGAGGTCGACAAGGTCGGCGCCGACTGGCGCGGCGATCCG
>CAZTGN010000230.1:0-4228 GCA_964613275.1 uncultured Conexibacter sp.
CGGCTTACAATCGCCGCCGATGGCGTCCCGGCCGCGGATCGGCACGATCGGAACGAAGCTGCTCTCGTCGCTGATCCTGGCGCTCGGCGTCGTCATCGTCGTCCGCACCGTCGCCGCCGGCGGCGGGCCGCTGTCGATCGGCGTCCTGCTCGGCGTCGTCTTCGTCGCGATCGGCGCGGCCCGGCTCTATCTCGTCAACCGGCGGCCCGCTTGAGGCGGTGCCGGTGAGCGATCGCCGGGTCACGCGGCCGGCGCTCGGCCGGCGCTTTCTCGGCATGCCGTGGCTGTGGGCCGTCGCCCACTCCGCGGTCGCGTTCTCGGTCTACTACTCGCTCGGCGTCGTCGCCGTCGACGCCCTGGCGCTGACGCCCGTCGTCTTCGCGGTCGCCGGGCTGATCTACGTCCTGACGACGATGACCTACATGGAGGGCGGCGCGATGTTCCGCGAGCGTGGCGGCTCGAACACCCTCGCCCGCCATGCCTTCAACGAGCTGGTCAGCTTCATCGCCGGTTGGGCGATCCTGATCGACTACGTGATCGTGATCGCGCTCGCCGCGGTCACCGTGCCGCACTATCTCGAGCCGATCTCGAGCGGGCTCGCTTCAGGCGGCGGCGAGCAGATGATCGCGGTGGGCGTCGTTCTCGCCGTTGCCGCGATCAACATCATCGGGTTCACGGGCAGCCGTCGTCAGGGCGCTCTCGTCGCCCTCACCGGCGCCGACCTGCTGCTGCAGTTCCTGCTCGTCGTCGTCGGCGCGATCGTGGTCTGGGACCCGAGCGCCCTGACCGGGTCGCTCGATGCCTTCGGCCTCCCGGGCATCGGCGATCTCGCCACCGCGCTGGTGGTCTCGATGGTGGCCCTCGCCGGGATCGAGGCGGCGTCGGATCTGGCCCCGGACCTCGCCTGGCGGCGCGATGACCTGCGCCGCGTCCTCCGGGCGGGGACGTTCGTGGTCCCCTTCGTGTACGTCGGGATGTCGCTCGTCGCGCTGATGGCGCTGCCCGTGGTCGCCGGCCCCGACGGGCCGACGACGGCGCTGGCGACGACGTTCGAGGACGCGCCGGTCCTCGGCGTCACGTCGGCGCTCGAGCCGGCCTGGCTCTCCGATGCCTTCCAGTGGGCGGTCGTCGCGGTCGCGCCCCTGATCCTCTTCTTCGCGGCGAACGTGACCATGCTCGGGCTCTCGCGCCACATCTACGTGCTCGCCACCAACCGCCAGATCCCGAGCTGGCTCGGAAAGCTCGGCGGCAGTCGCTCGACCCCGCACGTGGCGATCCTGATCGCGTCGGCGTTCGCGATCGGGCTCGTGCTCCCCGGCGACATCGAGCTGCTCGCCGCCGTCTTCGCGTTCGGGGCGACCCTGGCGATCTCGATCGCGCACCTGTCGCTGATCCGACTCCGGTTCACCCAGCCCGGGCGCGAGCGGCCGTTCACGGTGCCGGTCGGAATCCGCCTCCGCGGCACCGAGGTCCCGGCGCCGGCGGTGCTCGGGCTGCTGCTCACCGGCGCCGGCCTCGTCTCGATCGTGCTCGTCCACGGCGCCGCGCTCGCCGTCGGCGGCGGCTGGATGGCCTTCGGCCTCGTCGCCTACCTCGTCTACCGCCGCTTCTTCGAGGGGCTGTCGCTGACCGCGCGCGTCTCGGTGCCCGAGCACGCGCTGCTCAAGCACGAGCCCGACGTCGAGCTCGAGAGCATCCTCGTGCCGGTGCACGGGACGACGAAGCTCGACGACGACATCGTCTCGACCGCATGCCGGCTGGCCGAGTCGGACCCGGCCGAGGGGGAGAGCGCCCCGCGGCTCGAGCTGCTCTACGTGATCGACCTGCCGCTCACGGTCCCGATCACCGGCCCGCTCCCGGCCGCCCGCGTCGCCGCCGCCGAGGAGGCTCTCGCGCGGGCACGGGAGGTCGCCGCCGAGTATCCGGGAGTCGAGATCGACAGCGACTACGTCCCCGCCCGCAACGTCGGCGAGGCGATCGTCGAGCGCGCCCGGGTGGACGGCGTCGAGGCGATCATCGTCGGCGGCGAGCCCCCGAGCCTGGTCCGCGGCGGCGCCGTCCTCGGCGGCGTCCGCGGCTCGAGGCCGACCGAGATCGGCCCGGTCAGCGAGTACGTGCTCAAGAACGCGCCCTGCCGGGTCCTGCTCACCGCTCCGCCGGCCGAATAAGATCAGCCCATGCTGATCCTGATCGTGGGATGCGGGCGCGTCGGCTCCTCCGTCGCGCGGGCGATGCTGGCCGAGGGCCACGAGGTCTCATGCCTCGACGAGGACCCGGAGTCGCACGCCCGGCTCGAGCTCGGGCTCGACACCTCGTGGGAGGATGCCGGCGGCCAGTTCACGGTCGGCACCGGCCTCGAGATCGACGCGCTGACCACGGCCGGGATCGAGCGTGCCGACGTCTTCGTCGCCTCGACCGACGGCGACAACACGAACATCGTCATCGCCCAGATCGCGCAGCGGCGGTTCGAGGTCGAGACGGTGATCACCCGCATCCTCGATCCCTACCGGGCCGAGTGGTATGCGACCCAGGGCCTGACCACGGTCTGCCCGACGCGGACGGCGATCGAGATGCTCGAGGTGACCCTGCGCGAGGTCGCCACGAGGAAGGCCGGGACAAGTGGCTGAGCAGCAGGGCGGCGGGGACTACATGCTCGTCGTCGGCGGCGGCAAGGTCGGCTGGAACCTCGCCCGCGAGCTGATCGACAAGGGCAACGAGGTGACGGTGATCGAGTCCGATCGCGAGCGCTTCCTGACCATCGAGCAGGAGCTCGAGCACCGCGTCCACTACGGGGACGCGTCCGAGCTCTGGGTCCTCGAGCGGGCCGGGATCGCGCGGGCGGCGATGGTCATCGCCGTCACCGGAGACGACGAGGACAACCTCCTGATCTGCCAGGTGGCCAAGGACAAGTACGGGGTCGACCGCGTTATCGCACGGGTCAACAACCCGCGCAACCGCCAGCACTTCGAGCTGCTCGGGGTGAAGCCGTACGTCTCCGCCACCGATCTGATCCTCCGCCTGATCGAGCGTGAGGTGCCGCGCTACGGCCTCGTCCACCTGCTCGACCTCGCCGACGCCGGGATCGAGATCATCGACCTGCTGATCGGTGAGCGGGCGCAGGTGGTCGGCCGCCGTCTCGACGAGCTCGAGATGCCGAAGGGGACCCTCCTGATCAGCGTCATGCGCGACGGTCGGGGCTTCGTGCCGACGCCCGACACCGTGCTGGCTCCCGGCGACGAGGTGCTCGCCGTGCTCGATCCGGCCATCGAGGAGGAGCTGACCCGCTACCTCGGCCTCGAGGACGGGACGGTCGAGCGCGCGTCCGAGACCTAGGCGGTGGCCCGCCGCGCTGTCGACTTCCTGCTCGTCGGCGGCGGCATCGCCGCCGCTCACTGCGCCGCCGAGCTGCGCCGCCGCGGCGCCGAGGGGCCGATCCTGCTCTGCGGCCGCGAGCCCGAGCCGCCCTATGAGCGACCGCCGCTCTCGAAGGAGTACCTCCGGGGCGAGACGGGACGGGCGGACGCGCTCGTCCATCCGCGCGACTGGTATGCCGCCGCCGACGTCGAGCTCCTGACCGGGGTCAGCGTCGTCTCCCTCGACCCCGACCAGCGCTTCGCGACGCTCCAGGGCGGCGAGGAGGTCGGCTTCGACCGGGCGTTGCTGGCGACCGGGGCGATGGTCAACATCCTCCGCGTCGACGGCGCCCAGCTCGAGGGCATCCACTACCTGCGGGCCTTCGGCAACGCCGACTCGATCCGCGACGACCTCGTGGGCCGCGAGCACGTCGTCTGCGTCGGCGGCGGCTACATCGGCGTCGAGGTCGCCGCCTCGCTGACGGCGATGGGCAAGCGCTGCACGATCGTCGAGATCGAGCCGGTGATCCTCGGGCGCGCCTTCGGGCCGGAGGTCGGCCGCTGGTTCGGGGAGCTGGTGGCCGCCAACGGCGTCGCGATCCGCTCCGGCGAGACGGTCGCGGCCTTCGAGGGCGACGAGCGGGTCGAGGCGGTGCTGACCGAGGGCGGCAGCGTGATCGACTGCGACGCGGTCGTCGTCGGGGCCGGCGTCCGACCCGACACGATGCTCGCCGGCCGGGCCGGGCTCGAGGTCGGTGACGGCGTCCTCTGCGACGGACGTCTTGAGACCTCGGCGCCGGGCATCTTCGCCGCCGGCGACTGCTGCAACTACGCGAGCGAGCTGCACGGCGGCCGGATCCGGGTCGAGCACTGGG
>CAZTGN010000231.1:0-4206 GCA_964613275.1 uncultured Conexibacter sp.
GCGGACCCCGCCGGCCACGCATTGGGGGCTGCGGCCGCCGCCGACCCCCACCCCGCCGCCCGGGGGGCGGCCGGCGAGGGCGGCGATCCGGGCGGCCCGGGGGCCGTTGAGCGCGACCCGGCGGCCGGCGGCGCGCTCGGCGAGCTCGCGGAGGGCGAGGCGGCGAAGGCCGGGCGGCATCCGCTCGAGCTCGGCGGCGGCGATCGCCGCCGCCCCCGCCGCGACCCCGGCCGCGGTCAACGCCCCGGCGACGACGCCGGCGAGCAGCTCGGCCTCCTCGAGCAGCTCGGCATGGGTGGCGGCGATGTTGCGCTCCGCCTCGGGGCCGATCTCGGCCAGCCGCGGCAGGACCTCGTTGCGGATCCGGTTGCGGGCGTAGCGCGGCGAGCGGTTGCTCGCATCCTCGACGAACGGCAGGCCCGCCTCGACCGCGACCGTTCGCGTCTCCTCGCCGGGGATCGAGTGCAGCGGCCGGACCACGGCCCCGCTTCGCGGCGCCAGCCCCAGCAGGGGACGGCTGCCCGGCGAGACGGCGAGGCGGTAGAGGAAGGTCTCGGCGACGTCGCTGCGCGTGTGCCCGGTCGCGATCCAGTCCCAGCCGAGCTTGCGGCGGAGGCGCTCGGCAGCCGCGTACCGGGCCTCCCGCGCCCGCGCCTGGACGTTGCCGCGGCCGAGCTCGGGGCGTTCGACGTGGAGGTCGATGCGGAGCTGCGCGCAGAGCGCGCGGGCGGCGCGCTCGTCGGCGTCGGAGTCGGCGCGGAGCCCGTAGTTGAGATGGACGCCGGCCACCGACTCGGGCCCGCAGAGGGCGACGGCTGCGGCGGCGGCGCAAGCCGAGTCGGGGCCGCCGGAGACGAGCACCACGCCGCAGCTTCGCCGCGCGATCAGGCCCCCGGCTTCGACCGCGTCGGCGAGCGCCTCGATCGCCGGCGAGCTCTGCACGCCGCCAGGATAGGCGTGCTCGCGGCGGCAATCGGCGCCCCGATGCGGTCGCGCGGCGGTCATCGGGGCCCCAGGTTGCGGGCGGTCGCGACGTACAGGTCGGTCGGCTCGGGAAGGCCCTTCAGGGCGACCTCGCCGATCGGCTCGAGGTCGAGATGCGCCGACTCGCCGATCGCCTCGACGACGGGCCGCGTGACCAGGACCTCGCCCGCCAGCGCCCGCGCCGCGACCCGGTGGGCGAGGTTGACGTCGCCGCCGAAGTAGTCGCCGTCGCGATAGACGGCATCGCCCCGGTGGATGGCCACCCGCGGCCGCGGCCGCTCGTCGAACATCGTCAGAAAGCCGACCGCCCACTCGGTCAGCATCCGCGGCTCGGAGGAGACGACCATGACCTCGTCGCCGATCGTCTTGACGACGGTCGCGTCGGCGGGCAGCGTCGCCTCGACGGTCTCGACGAACCGCTCGACGAGATCGAGGGCCTGCTCGTCGCCCTCCTCCTCGGTGAAGCGGGCGAAGCCGGTCAGGTCGACGAAGCAGAAGGCCATCGAGACACGGCTCGGATGGGCGCGCGTGAGCGGCAGGTCGGCCTCCATGTGGCCGACGACGTCCTGCTCCATGTAGAAGCGCAGGTAGCGCCCGTGGATGTACCGGAGCACCGGGGAGACGGCAGGCAGCAGCTCGGACGCCATGCGCTCCATCTCCGCCGCCATCTCCAGCGGCGGAACGCCGTCGCGGATCATCGGCTCGTGCACGAACAGGTGGAAGAGCCGGACCTCGGCCTCGGCGATCTTCCGGCCCGCCTGCGCGTAGACCCGCACGAGCTGCAGGAGCGCGATCAGCGGGAAGCCGTTGCGAAGCGCCGCGGCCATCCGCTCGAGCGCGGCGAGGTCCTCGTCGCTGATCCGGTCGGTGAGCGCCATCGGCGTCCCGAGCAGCGTCATCACCCGCGCGATCAGGTCCTCCTCGAGCCCGACGATCGCGGCGGCCTCGGCGAGGCTGTGGTGGCGGCGGGGCGCCGGCAGCAGCTCCTCGACCGAGCCGAACGCGAGCCGGCCGTCGCGAACCGCGGAGCGGATCTCCCGCAGCGAATGGCCGCGCTCGCGCATCCGCGCGACCACCCGCGCCTGCGACGCCGCCGCCGCGGTCCAGCCCCCGTCGGCCTCGATGATCCGCTGCGACGCCCAGCGGCGCAGCGTCGAGGCCGGCACGCCGGAGCGGCGCGCCGCCTCGCTCAGCGAGATCGGCTCATCGGTCGCCATCGCCTCTCACCTTCTAGCAGGGGCCCGGCTTCCGCGGACGGGGCTCAGATGAAGGCCGAGCCGCGCTTTACCAGGTTCTCGTAGAGCTTCTGCTGGATCGTCTCGCGGACCTGCTCGGAGACCTCGAAGACGAGCTGACGGTCGTCGGCCGCCTCCGGGCCGAGATCGTCGAGCACGATCGGCTCGCAGAACTCGATCCGCCATCGCGACGGCAGCGGCACGAGCCCCAGCAGCCCGAGCCAGGGGAAGGTCGGGGTGATCGGCACGTACGGGGCTCCGATCGCCCGCGCCAGCAGCCGGCCGTCGGCGATCTTCGGGTAGATCTCCTCGCCGCCGACGACGGCGATCGGGACGATCGGCGAGCCCGTCCGCAAGGCCACCTCGACGAAGCCTCCACGACCGAACCGCTGGAGCCGGTAACGCTCGGCGAACGGCTTGCCGGTGCCCTTCACCCCCTCGGGGAAGACCATCATCAGGCCGTCGCCGGCGAGGATCCGCAGCGCGTTGTGGGGGCTCGCCGGCACGCCGCCGACCTTGCGCATGAACGCCGACAGGAACGGCATCGAGAAGGCCCAGTCCAGGACCATGAACCGGGGCCAGCGGGGCAGCGCATGCTCCTTCATGATCGCCCCCGTGATCATCGAGGCGTCGAACGGGAACAGGGAGCCGGAGTGGTTGCTGACGAGCATCGCCCGGCCGTGCGCCGGGACGTTGGCCACCCCGGTCGCCTCGACCCGCCACCACTGGTCGTAGAGGAGCTCGAAGAACGGGTAGGCGCCCTCGGCGAACTCCTCGTCGAAGCCCCACTCGTCCTCGTGGTAGTCGCCGCGGAGCCGCCGCGCCATCCGCTCGGCGCCGTCGCGCAGGGACTTCGGGAGCTCGGCGGAGGCGGCCTCGGCCGCGCTCAGGGGATCGAGGCCGCCGTCGACCGCCGTGCGGACGCTGCGCAGGAAGCGAACGCCGATCTCGGGGATCGACTGCGCCTCGGCGGCGGCGCTCATCGCGCCGACCCCGCCAGGCGCTCGAGCACGGAGGCGACGCCGGGGGCCGCGACCAGCCGCAGGCCCCGGTCGGCCGCGGCGAAGTCGCGGATCGCGGCGACCGCGTCGTAGCGCGGCTCGTAGCCGAGCTCGTTCCGCAGCCGGGCGTTGTCGACGCCGCGGCCGTAGCGGAGCAGCCGCACGGCGTCGCCGTAGAGGCTGCCGGCGCCGAGCCGGTCGCCGAGCCGGGCCAGCGCCGGGCCGAAGAGCGGGTGCGGGACCGGCAGCTGCGGCCGGCCGATCAGGCGCAATGCCCGGGCCAGCGAGATCGAGCCGCTCGGCGCCACGTTGACGGCACCCCGCACCGGCTGCATCGTCGCCGCCAGCAGCGCCCCGGTGGCGTCATCGGCGTGCAGGAGCTGCAGGCGGGGATCGAAGCCGAGCTGGGTCGGGACCGCGGGCAACGACAGGTAGCGGACCAGCGGCGCATCGAGCCCGGGCCCGATCTCGGGCTGGTATCGCAACATGCAGCAGGTCAGCCGGCTGTGGCGCCGGGCGAAGTTCTCGAAGTAGCCCTCGAGCTCGCCGATGTCGCGCTGGAACCGGGTCCGCAGCGGGAAGTCGGTGGCCATCGACTCGGTGAAGAACGACGGGCCGGTCGGCTCACAGCCGTAGATGGCCGCCGATCCGCGGATCACCACCCGCTCGAGCGTCGGCATCCGCTCGCAGGCGGCGAGGAGCTGCAGGGTGCCGATCACGTTGATGTCGTGGAGGATGCGCTTCGGCTTGCCGGGCTCCGGATACCAGAGGATCCCGGCGTGGACGAGCGTGTCGGCGCCGGTCGAAGGCAGAAGCCGCGCCAGCAGCGGGTTGCGGATGTCGGCCTCGATCAGCTCCGTCCGCGCGAGCGTCGCCAGCGGCGGCGTCATGTCGATCCCGATCACCTGCTCGACGGCCGGATCACGCTCGAGCCGAAGCGCCAGCTCGGTGCCCCAGTGGGTGCCGATGCCGGCGATCAGTATCCG
>CAZTGN010000232.1:0-4190 GCA_964613275.1 uncultured Conexibacter sp.
CGCCCCCCCCGGCCGATACAACCGCGCCGGCCGGGGTACGAACACCGTCGGCGGTTTGGCTCGCGCCGGCGGCGGGGGGTGGGTCCGGGGGCCGGGCGCCGCCGTCGGTGCGCTCGGCACCGTCGCCGGGCGGATCCCGGGACTGCCGCCAGAGGTCGAGTGGCTGAACGCCTTCCGGGCCCCGACGCTCATGGATACGGCCAAGGCGCGCCGCGAGCTCGGCTGGGAGCCGCGCTCGGACGCCGAATCGACGCTGCGGGAGACGGTCGCGGCCGCCCGCGCGGCCGGCCTGCTCTGACGGGATCGGTCAGCGCGGGAGCAGGATCGAGACCAGGGTGTCGCCGGCGAGCCGGATCGCGGCATCCTCGGTGAGGGCACCCTCCCCGATCTCCTCGATCGCCGTGAAGGTGACCGCCTGGATGACGCTCCGCATCCAGGCGACCGGCATGTCGGTGCGGATCCGGCTCCGCTCGCGCGCGGACGCGAGAAACCGACGCGCCGGGCTGCTCTCGTCGCTCTTGAACGCCTCGTAGGCGACGCTGGCTCCGTCGCGGCTGGCGAACAGGCGCCCGAAGCGGAGCGCGAGATCGACCGAGGTCGCGCTGAGCCCGCGGATCGCGACCTCCGGGTCGCTGTCGGCGACCGCTGCCTCGAGCTCCCGGCGAGACCGGTCCAGGATCTCGGCGATCACCGCCTCGAGGAGGCTCTCGCGGTCGGGGAAGTGGCGATAGACCGTCGTCCGGCCGACGCCGGATGCGTCAGCGACCTCCTGCACGCCCGCCTCCGGGTCGCTCGCGAGGAGTCCGATTCCGGCCTCGATCACGACCCGGCGGTTGCGCTCGGCATCGCTGCGACGCTGCTTCTCGGCCGTCATCGGCGCGGCGCCATCAGCGCGATCAGGGTCTCGCCGAGAAGCGGGGCGGCCTGCTCGCGCGGGATCCGTCCCGCCCGCAGCTCGGCGATCATCGCCAGCGAGATCGCGAGCTGCGTCGCCATCAGCCACCGGAACGGCTGGTCGTCGCGGACCTCGCCGCGGTCACGGGCGCCGGCAAGGAAGTCGGTGAGCGCGTCGCCGTCGCGTCTGCCGGTCTTCTGCAGCGCCGGTTTGGTGATCGTCTGGTGGGCGACGAAGAACGGGTACCGCGTCCCGAAATCGACGTCCATCGCGGCGGCCGCCCGCAGCACCGCACCGGTATCGGGGTCACGCGCGATCGCCGTCTCGACCCCGGCGTTCCTCCGCCTGACCACGTCCTCGGCGAGGCCGTCGAACAGCGCCTTGCGGTCCGCGAAGTGGCGGTAGGCCGTGGTCCGGCCGAGGCCGGCGTGCTCGGCGATCTCGGCCACCCCGGCGTCGGGATCCACGGCCAGGAGCTCGGCTGCGGCGTCGAGCAGGGCCTGTCGGTTGGCCTCCGCGTCGCGTCGCCTTCCCCCCTCGGGTTCCATATCTCGAACCCAATCACATCGGCGCCGAGACCTCCGGGAACCGGGATGCTATGTTCCACTTCTAGGCGTTCGGTGTCGTTCCCCCGCGGCATCGGACGCCTCTTTTCGTTGCCGGGACCGGAGGCCGCGGGACCTCGTGCCAGGTGGCCGACCACACCCGAACCGCGATTGCCGCCCCCGGGACCGTCGTCTAGACTGCCCGGCCCGCGCCGCTATCGTCTAGGGGACTAGGACGCCGGATTCTCAGTCCGGAAACCCGGGTTCGAATCCCGGTAGCGGTGCCTCCGAGCCACGCTTGTCGAAGCGGGATTCCTCATGTCGGGTGTCGGCCACGGTCTCGTCCCCCAGATTCTGTCCCCACCGGGCGTAACGTCGCGGCCATGCAGTCGGTCCGCCCGGCAGCGGCAAGGAATGTGGCGTAGGGATGGCGGGGCGATCAGAGGGGGCCCGCGTGGCAGATGCGCATCAGCTCACGGAGATCCGACGCGGCCAGGTCCCGGGGCCTGACGGCCTTGCGGCCGAATGACTCGATAACCGTGGCGTCCGTCTCCTCGAGGCACGACGTGATCAGCTTCGGGGTCACGGCGACGACCTCCCCGTCGCCGGCGCACCCGCTCGGATCGCCCGACTCGATGCAGTCCCGCAAGGCCTCGCGACGGCTGTGAGGGCGAGCCCTGATGCGCTCGGAAGGGCCGCAGGCCTCCGGGTCGGCCCGGCAATCGCTGATCAGGTTGCGCTGCGACCGCTCGATCGCGGAGTCGGCGCCGGTGGACGGCTCCGACGGCGCCGAGCCGCCGCAGCCCACCGCCAGCATCAGGGCTGCGATCGCCGGGAGGGCGAGGCTCCTCATCGGAGGAGCATCCCAGCAGCGCCGGTTGGTTGCAACCCGCGTGGCCGTCGGCGCGATTCGCTGCCGCTGTCCGAGCGAAGCGTAGGATCCGTTACGGTCCGCCCAACCGATGGGAGACGCCTTGAGGAAGCTCGCAGCGCTCGTCGGCCCAACCTGGCGCGGCTGCCGTCGTGGGGTGTCGCCGGGTCGTCTCGTATCGATCGTGGCGGGCGTACTGATGGCGGCGTCGGCCGGTTGCGGGGAAGAGCGGGCGGAGCCTTCGCCGCCGACGTCCGCCGCGGGGCAGGCGGGACCGCCGCCGGCGATCGATCTCTCGGGGCTGTCCGTGGCGTCCAGGTACGCGTCCGGCGAGCGTCTGGTGGCGCAGTCGGGCTGCTTGGCGTGTCACCGGCTGGGCGCGGCGGGCAACGAAGGGCCCGGGCCGGATCTGTCGGAGATCGGATCCTCCCTGACCACAAGCGAGATCGCTCGCCTGGTCGTCAAGGGGCCGGGGATCATGCCCAATTACGAGGCGCTCGAGCACGAGAAGCCGAAGGAGTTCGACGGCATGGTCGCCTTCCTGGACTCGCTCGATGCGCCCCGATAGGCGCGGGCTGATGCGGGCGGCATCACGGCTGGGGGGAGGGACCGCCCGTTCCACGGCTCCCTCCCCCTGAGCTTCCATGCCCCAGCGGCCGGTCCTGGGGGGTGGGACAGCGACCGCCGTGGTGGGGTGTTCGGCATCTCGCCGCCGGTTCCTTCCGGCGGGCGCGCCTCAGCATGGATCGACCGCCGGGAGCCGGCCCCGGTCGGCCGGCGAAGCGCGGTTGCGGGCGTCGCGGCGGTGACGGCGGACCGCCGATCATCTAGATTCCCCGGTCCCGCGGCTGTGGCGGAACTGGTAGACGCGCGGCGTTCAGGTCGCCGTGTCCGCAAGGACGTGGGGGTTCGACTCCCTCCAGCCGCATCGGCTCGCCCAGGCGCCTGCCTCAGCGCCCGTCGAGCCCGTCCCACCAGGCGCCGAACAGCGCGCGGGCGGCGGCGGCGGCGTCGGCGGCGCACCCGAGGC
Source organism: uncultured Conexibacter sp. (assembly GCA_964613275.1). GTDB lineage: Bacteria > Actinomycetota > Thermoleophilia > Solirubrobacterales > 70-9 > RHKX01. The sequence continues at coordinate 3,342 of CAZTGN010000232.1, forward strand.
CCTGCGCGGCCACCGCCGAGGGGCTGATCCCGAGCGCGAGCAGGCGCTCCTCGTCGCTCGCCGCCCAGGCGGCGGCGATCGCGGGCGTGCTCTCGGGATGGAACTGCAGGCCGAGGCTCGGCCCGAGCGCGAACGCGGCGGGCCCGGCGGCGGAGCGGGCGAGCTCGGTGGCGCCCGGGGGCACCGAGAGCTGGTCGTAGTGGAAGTGGAGCCAGGGTCCGGACGGGATCAGCTCGGGGCGATCGGTCTCGATCTCGAACCAGCCGACCTCGGGCGGATCGGCGGGCGCGATCTGGGCTCCGGCTGCAGCGGCCAGCGCCTGGCCGCCGAAGCAGAGGCCGAGGATCGGCACGCCTGCGTCGACCGCCCCGCGCAGGAACCCGACCTCGGCGTCGACCCACGGCGGCGATCCGGGGGCACCGGGCGTCTCCTCGGAGCCGAGCGTGCAGACCCACCCCCGGCTTGCGTGGTCCGCGGGCAGGCCGTCCTCCCAGACCCGGCGGACCTCGAAGGAGATGTCGCGGCTGCGGCACCAGTCGCCGAACAGGGCCGGCGGCCCGGACTCCTCGTGCTGCAGGATCAGGCCCGGTTCCATCGCCGGAGGATATGCCCGCCGCCGTGCCGGGACCGGGTGCCGGGGAGCTGCGCGGCGGCACAGACGGCGATCGCGCAGATGGCGATCGCCGCCCCGGCGGCGATGTCGGCCCAGTAGCTCAGGTAGATCCCGGCGACCCCGGCGCCGATCGCGGCCGCGGCGCCGGCGGCGAGCGCCGGCCCGAGGCGCACGCAGAGCCGCAGCGCCGTCGCGCCCGGTGCGAGGAGGATCGCGACGACGAGCAGGTTGCCGAG
>CAZTGN010000233.1:0-4169 GCA_964613275.1 uncultured Conexibacter sp.
GGTCATGTCGAGGCCGTAGGCCTTGCCGGACGGACCGACGCGTCGCGCCGAGAGGAGCACGTCGATGCCGCCGCCGGAGCCGAGGTCGAGCACCGCCTCACCATCGTGCAGCTCCGCGACCGCGGTCGGGTTGCCGCAGCCGAGCGAGGCCAGGCGGGCGGCATCGGGCAACGCCGCGCGGTCGCGCTCCTCGTACAGGTCGGCGCCGAAGACGGCGCGCTGCTCGTCGCTGATCACCGTGGCATCGGGCCCGCAGCAGCTCGAGTCACCCCGGCCGGCAGCGGCAGCGGCCGCGTAGCGCTCACGCACGTGCTCACGGATCGCGAGCGCTTCGCTCAGCTCGGTCGCGCCCGCCTCTGCGGCGGAGCACCCGCAGGTTCCGGCTTCGTGCTCGGGCCCGCAGCATTCGCCCTTCGCCTCGGGCTCGCAGCAGCTCTCCTGCGCCGAGGACGAGCAGCAGTCGCCGGCGGTGGTCATGACGGTCTCCAGGTCAGCCATGCGGCTAGCTCCTTCAATGCTTCCGGTTCGACGTAGTAGTAGGCCCACAGACCGCGCCGCTCGGAACCGACGATGCCGGCCTCGCGCAGCTTCCTGAGGTGGTGGGAGACGGTCGGCTGGGAGAGGTCGAAGAGGGGGACGAGCTCGCAGACGCAGACCTCGCCGGCGTGCCTGCGCAGGACGTCGACGAGCTGCATCCGGACCGGATCGCCGAGCGCCTTCGCGACCGAGGCCATCCGTTCCGCTTCGGCCCGTTCGATGTCGGGATGGACGAGCGGGTCGCAGCACGGCTCGCCGGCCGGGCTCTTGGTCTTCGGTGCGAGCTGGAGATCGACAGCCATCTATCTACAAATATCAATTGAACTGATATCTGTCAATGGAATATCCTGGAGCCGTGAGCGAGACGCGCCCGACGATCCTCTACGTCTGCGTCCACAACGCGGGCCGCAGCCAGATGGCGGCCGGCCTGACGCGCAAGCTCGCCGGCGATCGGGTCGCGGTGCGCTCGGCCGGCTCGGACCCGGGCGATGCCGTCAACCCGGCGGCGGTGGCCGCGATGGCCGAGGTCGGCGTCGATCTCGGCGACGCGGCGCCGAAGCTGCTGGAGACCGACGCCGTTCGCGGCGCCGACGCGGTCGTGACGATGGGATGCGGCGACGCCTGTCCGGTCTTCCCCGGAAAGCGCTACGAAGACTGGGACCTCGAGGACCCGGCCGGCAGGGACCTCGCGACCGTGCGGCGGATCCGCGACGAGATCGAGGGGCGCGTCCGGCGGCTGCTCGCCGAGCTCGGCGTCGAGCCCGATGCGACCTGACCTCGGCCGACGCGCCGGCGCCGAGGGGCTGGCGACGTTCACGCTCGTCTTCGCCGGCTGCGGGGCGATCATCGCCGATATCCGCTACGGAGGCGCGCTGGGGACGGTCGGGATCGCGCTCGCCTTCGGGCTCGCGATCATGGCGATGGTCTACGCCACCGGCCATCTCTCCGGCGCTCACATCAACCCCGCGGTGACCGTCGCCTTCACGCTCACCCGCCATTTCCCGGGCCGCGAGGCGCTCGTCTACATCACGGCGCAGATCGCCGGCGCGACCGTCGCCGCGTTGCTCCTGCTCGCCGTCTGGACCGATGCCCCCGGCGACCTCGGCGCGACCGTACCGAGCGTCGGCGCGGGAAGCGCGCTCCTCTACGAGGCGGCGCTCACCGCGATCCTGATGTTCGTGATCATGGCGGTCGCGACCGACACCCGGGCGGTCGGACCGGCGGCGGCGATCGCGATCGGCGGCGCGGTCGGCCTCGACGCGCTGTTCGGCGGGCCCGTCACCGGCGCTTCGATGAACCCGGCGCGGTCGCTGGGGCCGGCGTTGGCGTCTGGGACCTTCGACGACCTCTGGATCTACATCGCCGGGCCGCTGCTCGGCGCCGTCGCCGGCGCAGCGGCCTACCAGCTCGTTCGTGGCGCCCGGCCGCCGGCGCACGGCGATCGCGACGGCGACCGTCTCAGATCGCCGACCAACCGTTAGCCGAAGCCGCGCAGGGCCCGCCGGGGTGGACGAGGATGCGGCCGGCGGCGACGTCGAGTGCGAGCGTCGCCAGCGTCGCCGAGCGCAGGCCGGGCCTCTGGCCGTCCTCCGCGTGAGAGCAGATACCGCTCGCGTGGTCGACCAGGGCCCGGGCCCGGGCTCCGGCGCCGGCGGCGATGAGCAGCGCCGCGGTCCGCTCGCCGAGCGCGTCGAGCCGGCCGTGGGTCGTCGCGTCGAAGTCGGTCGGGCGCTCGCCCCGTGCGAGGACGGGGTCGAGGAAGTGGTTGGTGTGGATGAGCACCCCGGCCGCGTCGGGCTCCAGAACCCCGACGCCGCCGGGGGAGACCTCGAGGCAGCGGGTGGAGGCTCGCTCGCCATCCCAGGCGACGACGGTCAACACGGTCGATGCCGAGACGGCGGCCGAGCGTGCGATCAGGGTCGCCTCCTCGACGCTCGCCGCCTCGTCGAGGATCCGCCGCGCGACGACGTGGACGGGCACGCCGGGCGGGCCACCGTCGTCGCGGTGGTGGAGGATGTTGAAGTGGAGGCCGAGCCCGGCGTCGTTGACGCCGACCTTGCCGACGATCCCGTGCTCGGTGAAGAGGTGGACGGCGTGCCCCGGCCGGGGCTCGACCTCGAGCAGCAGGATCGAGTCGCCGATCCGTTCGTACCAGTCCCAGGTCTGGATCGTGCGCGGCGGGCCGCCGCCCGGCGGGGCGACGGCGAAGGTCGAGCACTCGCCCGGGGTGGTGGCGCCGGCGGCCGCCAGCACCTCGGTCCGCGCGTTGAGCGCGCCCGCCCGCCACCGCTCGAGCCCGGCGCCGGTCGCGATCCCGTCGATCTCGGCGGCGAGCTGTGGCGCCCACTCCCCGATCCGCTCCAGCGAGCCATGCCCGACCGTCCGCTGCAGCTCGCCGCCCGCGCCGGCCGCGGCGAAGAGCCGCTCGTATGCCTCCCAGGTGACGCCGATCCGCTCCCGGCAGGCGGCGCCGATCTCGAGCCCGCGAGCGTACGGGTCGCCCTCGGCGGTTCGAAAGCGCGCGATCGTCACGGCGCTCGGCTACCCGGTCAGCCGGCGGCGAAGCCCTCGCGCCAGGAGGGGATCGCGGGTCGCCAGCCGAGCCCTGCCTTCGCCTTCGCGTTCGTCGCGCCGCGGAGGTCGGTCATGAAGGCGACGCCGTAGGCGCCCGCCATCGGTCTCGCCAGCCAGGCCGGAAGGCGGCGGGGCCGCGGGCCGCCGCGGGCCGCGGCGAGCACCGGCAGCCACTCGTCGACCGGGGCCGGCTCGTCGTCGACGACGTTGAAGACGCCCCGCGCGTCGCCGGTCAGCGCGGCGACGATGGCACTGGCGGAGTCGTCGGCAGCGAGGAACGAGAACGTGGAGCTGCGGCCGTGGCGGTGGAGGATCGGCATCCGGCCGCGGGCGGCCATCCGGCCGATGCTGCCGTCGGCGGCGAACATCGTCCCCGGGCCGTAGAGCTGGCCGAAGCGGAGGACGGTGCCGCCGGCCTCGAGCGTGAGCCGCTCGAGCTCGGCGATCGGGGCGGCGGCGGCGGTCAGCGGGTCGGCCGGATCGCTGCGGAGCGGGACGTCCTCGGCGGCCGGCCCGTCGCCGGCGACGTTGACGAAGGCGATGCTCTGGGCGATGAGCCTGGCGCCGCCGGCCGCGACGGCGGCGTCGACGAGGATCCGCGTGCCGTCGGTGCGAAGGCGGTTCGTGGCCGCGAACGCGGTGGCGACGTCGCCGCGGCCGGTCTCCTTCGGGATCGCGGTCGCGAGGTGGACGATCGCCTCCGGACGCCAGTCGCGGGCGAAGGAGATGACCCGGTCGCGGTCGAGCAGGTCGACGGCGATCACGTCGCCGGCGTCGCCGGGCGCACGGGCGAAGCCGCGGACCTCGTGGCCGGCGGCGCGAAGCGCCGGCATCGCCGCGCGGCCGAGCACCCCGGTGGCGCCGGCGACCGCGACCCTCATGGTCGCCTCAGACCCTGGCCTCGCCGGACATCTGGTAGCTGACGTACCAGGCGAGGTGCCGGACGGCGCCGAGGCCGATCACGGCAGGGGTCAGGCAGTGCCCGAGCACGCGTCCCATCTCGAGCGGGAGTTTACCCGCGCCGGCGGCCGCCGGCAGCGGATCGGCCCACCTCTCCA
>CAZTGN010000234.1:0-4160 GCA_964613275.1 uncultured Conexibacter sp.
GGCGGTTCCTCCGGCACCCGCGCGTTTATACCTGCCCGCGCCGCCGGTGCCGCCGGCGCGGCGTCAGATCGATCAACAGCGGCACCCCCTCGAGCCCGAGCGCGTCACGGAACCGGTTCTCGAGGTAGTAGGACCAGTCGCGCGAGATCAGGGTCCGGTCGTTGACCTGGATCGCGATCCGCGGCGGCGCCTCGCCGACCTGGGCGGCGTAGTAGAGGCGCAGGCGCTTGCCGCGCCGCGCCGGCGGCGGGTTGCGCTCGACCGCCTCGGCGAGGATCCGGTTCAGCTCCGGGGTCCGCGCCCGGGCCGACCGCCGGTCGGCCAGCTCGAGCGCCTTCGGCAGCACCTTCGCCAGGTTGCGGCCGCGCAGCGCGGAGATCGTGATCACGGGGGGCCGCTGGCGCAGCCGCTGGGCGATCCGCGCCTTCGCGTCGTCGAGGTCGATCGCGACCACGTCCCACTTGTTGAGGACGACCAGCGTCGCGCAGCCGGCCTTCATCGCGAGCTCGCCGATTCGCAGGTCCTCGGCCGTGACGCCCTCGCCGGCATCGCAGACGAGGATCGCGACGTCGGCGCGGGCGGCCGCGCGCTCGGCCCGGAGCTGCGCGTAGTAGTCGATCGTCCCGGCGACCTTGGTGCGCCGGCGGATGCCCGCGGTGTCAACCAGCAGCGCCGGGCGACCATCGACCTCGACCACGGTGTCGATCGCGTCGCGGGTGGTGCCCGCAACGTCGCTGACGATCACCCGATCGCCGCCGACGAGCGCGTTGAGAAGCGACGACTTGCCGACGTTCGGACGGCCGAGGATCGCGATCCGCGGAAGCTCCCCCGCCACCTCCTCCGCTGCCGCTGGCGCGAGGCCGGTGAGGCGATCGAGCAGGTCGCCGGTGCCGAGGCCCTGGGCGGCGGAGACGGCGACGGGCTCGCCGAGGCCGAGCGCGTTGAGCTCGGCGGCCAGGTGGACGTCGGTCGGATCGTCGACCTTGTTGGCGACGACGATGACCGGCTGCTCCGCCGCGCGCAGGAGCGCCGCCACCTCGGCGTCGCCCGGTCCGAGCCCCGCCTTCGCATCGACGACGTGAAGGACGACGTCGGCGTCGGCGATCGCCTCGCGGGCCTGCTGCTGCACCGACCGCGACAGCGAATCGGAGGCAGCGAGGTCGACTCCGCCGGTGTCGATCAGGATCAGCGGCACGCCGTTCCACTCGGTCCCGATCTCCTTGCGATCGCGGGTCACGCCGGGCTCCTCGTGGGTGACCGCCTCGCGGCGCCCGCTGAGCCGGTTGATGAGCGTGCTCTTGCCCGCGTTCGGGTAGCCGACGACCGCGACCTTCATCGCCGGCCCCCGCTCACGCCAGCCCGCGCCCGCGCGCGATCGCGGCGATCCGCTCGACCACCTCGTCGACCCCGAGCCCGGTCGTGTCGAGCTCGACCGCGTCGGCGGCGGTCACCAGGGCCCCGTGCTCGCGCTCGCGATCGCGGGCATCGCGATCGCGCTGCGCCGCGAGCACGGCGCCCTCGTCATCGTCGGTCTCGGCGGCGCGGCGGCGCGCCCGCTCCTCCTCGGAGGCGTCGAGGTGGACCTTGAGCGGGGAGTCGGGACAGACGACGGTGCCGATGTCGCGACCCTCCGCTACCCACGAGCCGGCGGCTACCAGCTGACGCTGGCGGGCGACCATCGCGTCGCGGACGCCGCGGTGGACGGAGACGCGCGAGGCCGCCGCCGACACCGCCGGCCGGCGGATCGCCGCGCTCACGTCCTCGTCGCCGATCGCGATCCGACCCGGCTCGATTCGAAGCTCGAGAGCGGCGGCGAGGGCGGCGCATTCCTCGGCATCGTCGGGATCGAGCCCGGCCCGCAACGTCGCCAGGGCGACGCTGCGATACATCGCGCCGGAGTCCAGGTAGGTGAAGCCGAGGCGCTCGGCCAGCGCCCGGGCCACGGTCGATTTCCCGGCCCCGGCGGGCCCGTCGATGGCGATCACCATGAGCGGCTGGAGGGTAGAGGGAGGGCGCCGGCCGCGAGGCGCGCGGGACTTCTCCGCGAAGGTGACGCCATCTCGGGTGGGGCTGGCGTCCGCCGGCGGCGTCAGGGTGTCGCCGTGGACTTCGTTCGCCATGCCGACCGGGCGATCTACGTCCTGATCGCCGTGATGGCGGTCACCGTCGCGCTCGAGGGCATCGAGGATCGCCCCGGAAAGGTGCTCGCGTACGCCCTCGGCGCCGCAATCGCGCTGACCCTGGCCGAGCTGTTCGCCGATCGGATCGGGATCTCGATCCGCAGCGGCCGGCGTGCGAGCGCGGAGGAGCGCCGCCACGAGTACCGGGAGGCGCTCACGGGGCTGGTCGTGGTGGCGATCCCGATCGCGTTCTTCGTCCTCGCGATGCTCGACTCGATCGAGCTCCGCACCGCATTCATCCTCTCGCAGTGGTCCGGCTTCGCGATCCTCGCCGTCTACTCGTTCATCGCTTCGCGGGCGGTCGGCTCCAGCACCCTTCACAGCCTCGTCGGCGCGACCGCCTTGACCGCGCTCGGCGGCGGGCTCATCCTGCTCAACGCCGCCACGAAATGACCGCGCGACTCGGGGCCCTCTGGGCCGCTCGACTGCGCCGGACCCATGACCCTGCTCAAGACCCGAGGAGCGAGCGCAGGTCGCGCTCGAAGCCCGGATAGCTGACCCCGGCGCAACCGAAGTCGCGCACGGTGACGCCCTCGCGCGAGGCGAGGCCGGCGACGGCCCCCAGCATCGCCAGGCGGTGGTCTCCCCGGGCGTCGATCTCACCGCCGCGGAGGCCGCCCGTGCCCCGCACCGCGAACCCGTCCTCGAGCGCGTCGGCGTCGCCGCCGAGGGCGTTGATCGCGGCGACCACCCCGACGATCCGGTCCGACTCCTTGTGACGGAGCTCGGCCGCGCCGCCGACGCACGTGGTCCCCTCGGCGAAGCACCCGAGCAGCCCGACGAGCGGCAGCTCGTCGATCGTCGCCGGAACCTCGACGGCGGCCACGTGCGCCGCCGCAAGCTCGCCGTGGCGCGCCCGCACCGACCCGACCGGCTCGCCGCCCTCGTGCCCGTCCTCGACGACCTCGAGGTCGGCCCCCATCCGGTTGAGGATCCCGAGCAGCCCGATCCGCGTCGGGTTCAGGCCGACTCCGGCGACGGTCACGTCGGCACCGGGAACGAGCAGGGCGGCCACGAGGTGGAAGGCGGCCGAGGAGAGGTCTCCCGGCACCCGCATCGGCGGCAGCTCGATCCGCCCCGCCGGGTCGACCCCGATCGTCACCCCAACCGGATCGCCGGGGAGGCTCGGCCGCTCCCGCTCGACGCGGATGTCAGCGCCCGCGGCGCGAAGCATCCGCTCGCTGTGGTCGCGCGACGCGGCCGGCTCGCGGACGGTGGTCCGGCCGCTCGCCAGCAGCCCGGCCAGCAGCAGGCATGACTTGACCTGGGCGGATGCGACGGTCATCTCGGGGTGGATCGCATGCAGGCGGCGGCCGTCGATCGCGAGCGGCGGCCGCCCTCCGGGTGCCGTATCGACCGCCGCGCCCATCTCCCGCAGGGGCTCGGCGATGCGAGCCATCGGCCGGCCGCGGATCGACTCGTCGCCGTCGAGCCGGAAGCTGCGGCCCTCCTGGCCGGCGAGGAGGCCGGCGAGGAGGCGGATCAGCGTGCCGGCGTTGCCGACGTCGATCGCGCCCTCGGGCTCGGCGGCGCCGGCGATGCCGAAGCCCCCGATGGCGACCTCGAGGGCGCCGTCACGACCGCCGGGGTCCACCGCGACCGCCGCCCCGAGCGCCTCGATCGCCGTCAGCGTGCTGCGCGTGTCGGCGGAGTCGAGATAGCCGGAGATCCGGGTCGAGCCGTCGCCGAACGCACCGAGCAGGGCCGCGCGGTGCGAGATCGACTTGTCGGGCGGCGCCTGCAGCCGGCCGGTCGGCGGCCCGGCCGGGGCGAAGTGGGCGTCGACCCGCTTGCGCATCAGCCGCCTTCGCTCTCGGCGATCGGCGCTACCTCGTGTCCGAGATCGGCGACCACCTCGGCGGCCTGCAGGGCGTCCTCGACTCCCGCGACCCAGAGCGAGATCGCCCCCGTGCGCCGATCCGCCGCCGGGAACAGCGACATGTCCTCGATGTTGACCCCGGCGCGGCCGAGCGCCAGGGC
>CAZTGN010000235.1:0-4160 GCA_964613275.1 uncultured Conexibacter sp.
TCCCGCCACGAGTCGAGTACGGCCTGACCGAGAAGGGCCGTGCCCTGTCGCCGTTGATCGACGACATGCGCGAGTACGGCTCGCGCTGGCTCGGGGTCGGGGCCGACCGCGAGTCGGTCGCCGCGTAGCAGCCGGAGGACCCGCACGCTCTGGCCGCGTAGCCCCGCCGGCGGTCCGACCGGACCGGACGCGCAGCGGAGGATCCGGTCGGGGTGGTCCTTCCTGCACGCGAAGTTGCAGGAAGGAAGGGCGCAGGTGCGGGCGAAGACGGCCCCGTGCGCGATCTTCACCTCAGACACACGCTGACGACGCTGGCCCGCGATGCCTCCGGGATCTTCTCCGACCTCGTCGAGGGCGGCCAGGAGATCCCCTACGAGATCGGCGAGGCGGGCGACGGCTTCGCCTTCTGCCAGTACCAGCCGCTGACGGCCCGGTTCATCCGCGACAACGCGACCGAGCTCCGCGAGCTCGAGAGCTACCCGGAGGCGACCGCCACGATGCGGAAGGCCGACATCGCCGGCCCCTACCTCGAGGAGGCCGGGATCGCGCCGCCGGTCGATCCGGTCGATCGCGCCGATCTCGCCGTCACCTACTTCCTGGCACGGCTCTGGGACGGCTGCGGCAGCTTCGAGATCGACGACGAGCGTTTCGCGGCCGCCATCGCCGAGATCGAGGAGTGCGGCGAGCCCGAGGCCGGCGAGATCGAGGCGATCGTCCCCCTGATCGGCTTTCAGATGCCGGTGAGCCGGCTCGAGCTGAGCGGCGCGGCGATCGTTCGCGCCGATGCCGTGGACGTCCCCTCGGAGGCCGCCAGGGGCGAGCGACCCGGCGGCGCCTCCTGGGAGCCCACGTTCCTGATCAGCGCCCGCGTCGCCCTCGACGACGATGGCGGGCTCGGTGGCGCCGGAGATCGTGTTGCCCGCAGGTTCGAGTCGGTGGTGACGACGCTGCGCCTCTACGGGTCCGGTGGGGTCGGGCTCGGTCCGCATGGCTGGGTTCGCGTCACCGGCGATCGCTGGCGCCGGATCGCGACGGGGGCCGGAAAGCCGCGCTCGGGCGGCTACCGCCTGACCGAGTCGGACCTCGACGGGGTCGCCGACCTCTCGCGCGCCGTCGTGGTTCATCCCCGCCGGATCGCGCGGCTGCGCCGCGCGCTGCTCCGCTTCGAGGCGGGCCTCGACCGCCGTGGTGCCGTCGATGCGCTCAACGACCACCTGCTGGCGTTGCGCTTCCTGCTCGAGGGCGAGGGCCCGGCCGGGGTTGGCCTGCCGATGCGCGTCGCCGCACTCGCCGAGTCCGATGACGCCCGCCGTGGTGTGGTCAAGGAGGTCGTCGAACGGGCGATCGCGCTCGAGCGCGAGCTCTGGAGCGGCGAGCCGGTGCCGGCCGGCGCCGCGCCGGGCCCCGCCGAGGTCGCCGGCCGGGTCGAGGAGCTCCTGCGGGCGATTCTCCGGCGTGGTGTCATCGGTGAGATCGGAAGCGATTTCCGAGCCGCCGCCGACGAGGCGCTGCTGGCCGACGGCCTCGCGATCGGCGAGGGCTCGCCGAGCGAGCTCGGCGGCGATACCGAGTGGGAGCTCGAGGAGGTGGAGGAGCTCGAGGCGAGCGTTCCGGAGCTCGATTCGGAGCCGGCCCCCGACGAGCTCGACCTCGGCGACGATCGCGACGGCGAGGAGATCCTCGCCGCCCGGATCGCGCCCGAGCCCGGCACCCCCGACAGCCGCGAGCAGGATCGCAAGCAGATCCACCTGCCGCTGATCGTCCCCGCCGAGGACGACGGCAGCGCCGAGGAGGAGATCGCCGCGAGCAACCCCGTCACCTTCCTCGACCAGGAGCGCGAGGCCGAGGCCGAGCAGTCCGCGGTCACGACGGGCGGCTGGCTCGACGAGGTCGATGACGGGGCGACGATGGACTTCCCGGCGCGCCCGAACCACCTGCGCGAGCTCTCGCGGCCGCCGCTCGACCGCGACGAGGTTCGGGCGCGGGTCGAGTACCTGTTCCCGCGTACCGAGACGAACTGGACGGTCGGCCGGGGCGGGGACCGCGCCGCCGGCTGACGCTCAGTCCGGCTCCGGCGGAATCAGCAGGCGCGCGAAGGCCCGCAGGCCGTCGAGGTCGTGCACCTCGTCGCTGAGCTCGGGGACCTCGAAGACCGGGACCCCCGGAGACTCGGCGCGGAGGCGGTCGACGTTGAAGCGGTCGCGCTCGGCGAGCACCCGGCGGTCGGCATGGGCGGCGTGGACCCTGTCCAGCAGGTCGCGGTCGCCGAGCGCCTCACCGAGCCACGGCTCCTCGGCCGCGGGCTCGGCGTCCCCGTGGACGCGATTGACGACGATGGCCGCCAGCGCGAGCTCCGATGAGGCGAGCTTGGCCCGGAGGTAGCCCGCTTCCGCGATCGACTCGCCGGCGGGCCCGGTGATGACCAGGAACGCGGTGCGCTCGTCACCGAGCAGGCCCTCGACGCGCTCGGCGCGCTCCCTGAATCCCCCGAAGAGACCCGCCATGGCGGCGAAGAACTCCGACAGGTCGGCGATCAGATCGCCGCCGGTGACGCGGCGCAGGAGCGCCGAGACGGCGCCGAACCCGCGCCCGGCGATGCGGGCGCCGAACCCGGTCGGCCTGATGAACAGGCGCAGCGCCCGACCCTCGATGAACTGGGTGACGCGCCGAGGCGCGTCGAGGAAGTCGAGGGCATTGCGCGACGGCGGCGTGTCGAGAACGAGCAGGTCGTACTCCCCGTCGGCATCGAGCTCGTAGAGCTTCTCCATCGCCATGTACTCCTGAGAGCCGGCGAGGGCGCCGGAGATCTGCTGGTAGATGCGGTTGTCGACGATCCGCAGCCGCGCCTCCTCGTCGGGCGCGTAGCGCTCGATCACCTCGTCGAAGGTCGCCTTCGCATCGAGCATCATCGCCCAGAGCTCCCCCCCTTCCTCGACGCCGGCGAGCGCGACGCGGCTCGGCCGGTTTCCGAGCTCGGAGAGGCCGAGCGAGTCGGCCAGCCGTCGCGCCGGGTCGATCGTCAGAACCGCGACCTTGAGGCCGCGGGCGGCCATCGCGACCGCGATCGCCGCCGACGTCGTCGTCTTGCCGACGCCGCCGGAGCCGGTGCAGATGCAGATCGAGCGGCCGGCGAGGATGACGTCGAGGTGTGCGCTCACGCGATCACCCCGGCGATCCACCGCAGCTCCGCCGGCCCGAGGTCGGGGGTGAACAGGAACGGGATCTCATGGATCGGGACGCCCGGGACGATCGCCCCGAGGCGCGCCAGCTCGGCCCGCTGCGCCTGCGCCCGCTCCGCCTCGGCGATCGCCGCGTCGAGCAGCGTCGACGACCGCTGCTTTCGGGTGCTGCGCAGCAGCTCCAGCTCGGCCGCCGAGAAGCGCTCCGGGACGAGCCCGTTGACGTAGAGCTCCTCCAGCGCCACGCCGGCCGTCTCGAGCCCGGCGGCGAGCTCGGCCGACTCGTTGACCGCCATCTCCTCCGGGCTGGAGACGATTCCGACGCCGCTCGCCTCGCGGTCGGTGATCGTCCGCTCGATCCGTGAGGCCTGATCGGCGAGCGGCCCGCCGCGGGCGATGCGGCGAAATGTGCCGGGTGCCTCCAGGAACCCGATCCCGTGCCCGGTGGCCGGTGCGTCGACGATCACGATGTCGTAGGTCCGCCCGGCGCCCGGCGCCCGGCGCGCGTCGAGGGTCAGCTCGTACGCCTTGCCGATCGAGACGACCTCCGACAGCCCCGGCGTCGCCGAGGCGAGGTAGCTGAACAGGTTGCTGCGGTAGAGCAGCGTCGCCATCGCCCGGACCGGGAGGAGCATCTCCAGGTACTCGCGGACCATCTTGTCCGGATCGATCGAGATCGCCCACAGGTTCTCGTCGAGCTCGGTCTCCCTGAAGCCGATCGGCGGCCGCCCGAACAGCGCCGACCCGCGCTCCTGGGAGGCGATCTCGCAGACGATGGCGCGCTTGCCGGCGTTCGCCGCGGCGAGGCCGAGCGCGTAGGCGACCGTCGTCTTGCCGACGCCGCCCTTGCCGGTGACGAAGGCGAGCCGCTTGTCGAGCAGGGCGGCGATCGGGGCATTCTCGCAAGGGCCAGGCGGGGTGGGCGATCGCGTCTGGCGCCGCGTCCCGCACCCGGCCCGGCGCTCCTTCCGCCCGACGCCG
>CAZTGN010000236.1:0-4151 GCA_964613275.1 uncultured Conexibacter sp.
GCTGCATGTTCGAGCCCATCAGCGCGCGGTTGGCATCGTCGTGCTCGAGGAAGGGGATCAGCGCCGTCGCGACCGACCAGATCTGGGTCGGCGAGACGTCCATGTAATCGACCTGATCGGGGGTCGCGGCCATCACCTCGGCCTCGTCGCGGATCCGGCAGAGGAGGGTGTCGCCGAGCAGCTTGCCCGTCTTCGGGTCGAACTCCGCGTTCGCCTGCGCGATCACCTTGTCCTCCTCCTGGGTGGCGTCCAGGTGAACGATCTCGTCGGTGACCTTGCCGTTCTTGACGACCCGGTAGGGAGTGGTGACGAAGCCGTACTCGGAGATCTGGGCGTAGGAGGAAAGCGAACCCATCAGGCCGATGTTCGGGCCCTCCGGGGTCTCGATCGGGCACATCCGGCCGTAGTGGGTCGGGTGCACGTCGCGGACCTCGATCGGCGCCCGCTCGCGGGTCAGCCCGCCGGCGCCGAGCGCCGAGAGGCGGCGGCGATGGGTGAGGCCGGTCAGCGAGTTCGTCTGGTCCATGAACTGCGAGAGCTGCGAGGAGCCGAAGAACTCCTTCATCGCGGCGACGACGGGCCGGATGTTGATGATCGTCTGCGGGGTGATCGCGTCGGCATCCTCGGTGGTGAGGCGCTCGCGGACGACCCGCTCCATCCGGTAGAGGCCGATCCTGAAGGCCTCCTGGATCAGCTCGCCGACGGTGCGCAGCCGCCGGTTGCCGAAGTGCTCGTACTCGTCGAGGTGGTCGGCGACGGGCTCGCGGCCGTAGGACAGCGCCTCGGCGGCGTAGTCCTTGATCGGGTTCTCCTCGTCGATCTCCTCGGGGACGCCGAGCAGCCGCGGCAGGCTGACGAGCTCGCGGATCAGGGCGACGATGTCGTCCTTGGTCAGCGTCCGGGTGTCGGCGTCGATGTCGAGGTCGAGACGGGCGTTCAGCTTGTAGCGGCCGACCGCCGTCAGGTCATAGCGCTTCGGGTCGAAGAAGAGCTGCTCGAGCAGGGCCGCGGCCGCATCGACCGAAGGCGGCTCGCCCGGGCGCTGCTTCTTGAACAGCTCGATCAGGGCGCCCTCCTCGGTCTTCGTCGCCTCGGCGTCGGCCTCGATCGTGTGGCGGATGTAGACGGAGTTGTCGAACAGCTCGAGCAGCTGCTCGTCGGCGACGAAGCCCATCGCCCGCAGCAGAACCGTGACCGGCAGCTTGCGCTTGCGGTCGATCCGCGCGAAGACCTTGCCCTTCTTGTCGATCTCGAGCTCGAGCCAGGAGCCGCGGGCCGGCATCAGGTTGGCGATGAAGACCTGCTTCTCGCGGTCCTTCGGCGCCATCACGTAGGCGCCCGGCGAACGGACGAGCTGGGTGACCACGACGCGCTCGGTGCCGTTGATGATGAAGGTGCCGCGGTCCGTCATCCACGGGAAGTCGCCCATGAAGACGGTCTGCTGCCGGATCTCGCCGGTCTCGCGGTTCTGGAACTCGACCTCGACGTTGAGCGGCCGCGAGTAGGTGATGTCCTTCTCGCGGCACTCCTCGATCGAGTGCTGCGCCTCGTCGAAGCGGAACTCCCCGAAGACGATGCCGAGGTTGCCGGTGTAGTCGGTGATCGGCGAGACGTCGTCGATCGTCTCGCGCAGCATTCCGCCCTTCGGGTCGGTGAGACGCTCGAAGGAACGGCGCTGGATATCTATGAGGTTGGGTACGTCGAGCGGGGTCTGAAGGCGGGAGAAAGAGCGGCGGGCGGCAGCGTTGGAAGGGGCCAACTGGGCGACTCCTCAGGAGGTCTCAGGGGTGGTCGGAAGGCGCGCGGCCCAGACGTCCGGGCAGCGAGACGAGCCGGCGCGCGACCGCTGAATATAACAAAGGACGGCCGCGCGGTGCAAGGGGCGGGCTCCTACTTCAGCTCGACCTCGCCGCCGGCCTCCTCGAGCTCGCCCTTGAGCTTCTCGGCCTCCTCGCGTTCGATGCCCTCCTTGACCGGGCCGGGAGCGCCGTCGACGACCGCCTTCGCCTCCTTGAGGCCGAGGCCGGTCGCGGCGCGGACCGCCTTGATGACCTGGATCTTCTTCTCGCCGGCGCTGGTGAGGACGACGTCGACCGTGCCGCTCTCCTCCTCGCCGCCGGCACCGTCGCCTCCGGCCGCGGCGGCCGGAGCCGCTGCCGCGACCGCGGCCGCGGAGACGCCGAACTCCTCCTCGAGCGCCTTGATCCGCTCCGAGAGCTCGAGCACGGAGATGCTCTTCAGCTCCTCGATCCACTTCTCGGTCGTCATCGTGTCTGCCATCAGTCCTCCTTGTCGTCCCCGGGCTCGGCGCCGGCGTCGCCGTCGCCCCCCTCCGGGGTCTCGTCAGCTTCGTTCTCGGAAGTCGTCTCCCCCACGGCGGCCGGATCAGCCTCGGCGGCGGGCTCCTCCTCGGCGGCGGGCTCCTCCTCGGCCGCCCCCTCGGCGTCGGCCGGTCCGTCCGTGGGCTCATCCTCGGCGGAGGCCTCCCCGGGCCCGTCTGCCGCCGGAGCCTCGGCCGCGCCGTCGATCAGACCTTGCTCCGCGACCTGGCCGAGCTGCTGGGCGAGGCCGGCCAGGAGCTGGTTCAGGGTGCGGACGACGCCGCCGAGAGGGCTCGCCACGAGCCCGACGAGCTGCCCGCGCAGGGCGTCGATGCCGGGCAGCCTGGCGATCGCGTCGAACTGCTCGGGGGCGAGCGCGCTCCCGTCCATGATCCCGCCCTTGTAGGCGAGGACCCCGTTCGCCTTCGCGAAGTCGGCGATGGCCTTCGCGGCGACGACCGCGTCGCCGCGGACGAAGGTCAGCGCCGTCGGGCCGACGAGATGCTCGTCGAGGGCGGCCCCGGCGTCCGTCCCCTCGGTCGCCCGCTTGGCGAGGCGGTTCTTGACGACGCTGAAGGTGGCATCGCCCTCGCGCAGCCTGCCCCGGAGCTCAGCCGCCTGCGGTACCGAGATGCCGCGGTAGTCGATCGCGAAGACGGCGCTCGAACCCTCGAGCTCGGCGCTGATCCCGGCGACTGCCGCCTGCTTCTCGTCTCTGTCCATTCAGGTGCCTCGGGTGACGTCGGTCCCCGGAACGCGAAGAGCCCGCGCAGGCGGGCTCGAGCATCGGCTTCGGGCTCCACCTCGACCGGCCACGTCGGATGACGGTCATGGGGCTGGCGCCCCGCCGGCGGTCTTCGGCTTCGGGACGCGGCAGTGTAGGGGAATCCGGAGCCCGGCGCCCGAAGCAGCGCGAACGTCCTCCCCGGGACGTTTGCGCTGCCTCGACGGGGACGGGCCGGGGGTGGGTGCCGCCGGGCCGGCACGGTGGGCGCTGCGGCCCCCGCACGCTTGCACCCACCGGCCGCCTCGACCGGCGCCGGCGCCGGCGCCGGTCTGCTTTGATGCGCCCCCCGAGCAGGCTTGAACCGCCGGGCCGGACCGTTCCCCGCCCGTGAAGATCCACCTCTGGAGCATCTACTACGAGCCCGTGCCGATGGGTATCGGCCCGGTCGCGGCGATGCTCGCGAAGCAGCTGCAGGCGCGCGGCGACGACATCACCGTGATCGCCTCCCACCCGCACTACCCGAGCGCGGCCTGGGGATCCTCCTACCGGCCGCGACGCCGCGTCCGCGACGGGATCGACGTCGTCGAGCTGCCCGTCCACACGGGCCGCTCCAGGGGCTGGCAGCGGATGCTCGGCGAGCTCTCCTACGGGGCGGGGCAGACGGCGGCGGCCCTGGCCCCGTTCAAGGCCGACGTCGTGATCGCGACGGTCCCCTCGCTGATGGTCGTCCCGGGAGCGTCGCTGTACTCGCACACCCGCCGCGTCCCCTGGGTCGTCTGGCTGCACGACATCGTCTCCGGCGCCGCAGCTGCCACCGGCCTCTTGGACGAGGGCCCGGCGCTGCGGATGGTCAAGCGACTCGAGCGGTTCGCGTTCGCTGACGCCGACCGGGTCGTGACGATCTCGAAGGCGTTCGAGAAGCAGCTGATCGCCGCCGGCGTTCCCGCCGCCAAGGTCGAGCAGATCTACGGGGGCGCGTCGTTGAGCCTCGGCTCCCCCCGCGAGGGGCCGGTCCCCGGCCGCTCGGTGCTGGTGATCGGCAACATCGGGCTGACCCAGAACCTGGCCGGGTTCGCGCGTGCCTTCCAGCGCTCGGCCCCCTT
>CAZTGN010000237.1:0-2565 GCA_964613275.1 uncultured Conexibacter sp.
TCGGCAGGACGGTCGCCCGCGCCCCCAGAGCGCGGGCGAGATCGGCGGCGATCGTCGTCGGCCGCTCGCCGCGGTCGAGCCGTCGCCGACGCTCCAGGCAGGTCGCGAGGTCGCGGTCGGAGAGGCCGAACCAGTCCGGCGCGCCGAGCGCGACGAGGCGCTCGAAGACGGTGAAGCCGTCGTCGCGGATCCCCCAGCCGCGCTCCTCGTCGATCTCGCCGCACAGCCAGTACGTGCAGAGGTCGGGATCGGGGGAGACGTGGACGCCGAGCGCCTCGACGTCGTCGGCGCTGTTGGCGATCACCGTCAGCCCGGTCCCGTCGATCTCCTGCAGGCCGGCGGCGAGCTTCGCCCCGCCGGTGCCGCCGGCGAGCGCGACGACGTTCACGCCCACGGATCGACATCGGGCAGGCCGGCGAGCTTGATCCCCGCGTGCGCCTTGTAGCGGACGTTGACCGAGATCAGAAGCGGCGTCAGCTGCTCGGCGAACCGGGCCGTCTCGAGCGCGCCCGCGTTGACCGCACGAAGGCCCTCGATCCGCTCGATCAGGCGCGCGACCGGGGCCTTGTCGCGCTTGCGGTCGCCGCAGACGAGGACGTCCTCGTCGAGCCGGACGGCGGGGTCGGAGAGGGTCGGAGCGCCGACCGTGTGCAGGGCCGAGACGACCGTGACCCCGTCCGGGACCATCTCCTGCGCCTGCTCGGCGGCCGACCCCTGCCAGACGCCGAGGGTCCGCGTCGCCTTGCCGCTGATCGCGGCGGCGAGCGGGACGGTGCAGTCGACGAGGGTCTGTCCCGGCTCGAGCGCGTAGCGCAGGTTGTTGAGGGTCTCCGACTGGGCCCGGAACGGGACGGTGAGAAAGACGACCGGCCCGCGCTTCGCGGCATCGCCGTTCTCCAGCCCCTCGATCCGCGCGCCGGGCACCTTCTCGCGGACGGCGGCGGCCGCCTGCTCGGCCCGCTTCGCCTCCCGCGAGCCGATCACGACCTCGGCCCCGGCGAGCGCCCAGCGGACCGCGAGGCCGTAGCCGAGCGCGCCGGTGCCGCCGAGGATCGGGATCGGCGGGGTCGGCCGTTCGGACTCCGCCGCCCCCCCTGATGCCGCTTCGGTGCTCATCGGCGCGAGTCTATGCTCCCTCCCGATGAGCGGACGAGATCCCTCCGAGCTGCCGCGGCCGCGCCGCGGCGGGGGCGAGCCAGGGGGTCCGGCGCCGGGGGCCGAGCGGAGCGACGACTTCGAGGTTGCCGGGGCGCTTCTGACCGACGTCGGCGGCACGATCGGAGCGGCCGTCCTCTCGACCCCGGGGATGATCGCGATGATGGAGCGCACGGCCGCCGTGCTCGCCTTCGAGATGCTGCCGGAGGGCAGCGCCACGGTCGGCTTCGAGGTCTGCGTCAAGCACGTCGCCGCGGCCGCCGAGGGATCGAGATGCACGGCCCGCGCGACGCTGACCGACATCGTCGACGACCGCAAGCTCTTCTTCGACGTCGAGGTCCGCGAGGGCGAGCGGACGATCGGCGTCGGCACCCACCAGCGGCGCGTGATCGCGGTTCCGGCCGCGGAGTCCTGAGGTGGGGGCCTACCCGGAGCGCGTGCGGATCCGCGAGGTCGGCCCCCGCGACGGCTTCCAGAACGAGCCCGAGGTGATCGCCACAGCCGACAAGGTGCGGCTGATCGAGCTGCTCGTCGCGGCGGGGTTGAAGCGGATCGAGGTGACGTCGTTCGTGCGCGCCGACGTGATCCCGCAGCTCGCCGACGGCGCCGAGGTGCTGGCGGCGCTCGAGCGCCCCGACGACGTCGCCTTCTCGGTCCTGGTGCCGAACGAGCGCGGGCTCGAGAACGCGCTGGAGGTGCGCGACGGCTTCGACGAGGTCAGCGTCTTCGTCTCGGCGTCGGAGACCCACAATCGCCGCAACGTCAACCGCTCGATCGACGAGTCGCTCGCCGGGCTCGAGCGCGTGCTGGCGACCGCGCGGGACGAGGGGCTCCGCTGCCAGGGCGTGATCGCGACGAGCTTCGGCTGCCCCTACGAGGGCGAGGTTCCGCCCGAGCGGGTCGAGGCGATCGCCGAGCGGCTCGCCGCCGCGGGATGTGTGGAGATCGGCTTCGGCGACACGACCGGGATGGCCAACCCGCTCCAGGTCGACGGCTTCTTCGCCGGCATGAGCCGCGCGCTCCGGCCGGGCGGCGAGGGCCCGGAGCTCACCGCCCACTTCCACAACACCCGCGGTCAGGCGATCGCCAACGCGGTCGCGGCCCTCGGCCAGGGCATCGACTCGTTCGAGTCGAGCTTCGGCGAGCTCGGCGGCTGCCCGGTGCCGCCCGGCTCGACCGGCAACGTCGCCACCGAGGATCTCGTCTCGCTGCTGCACGAGATGGGGGTCGCAACCGGGATCGACCTCGAGGCCCTGCTCGTCGCCTCGCGCGAGGCCCAGGCGGTGCTCGGACGCCCGCTCGGCGCCCACCTGCTCACCGCCGGCCCGGTCGAGTGGGGCGGGAGCGAAGCCTGATCCGGGCCGCGTTCCTGCCTCCCCACCCGCCCCCGCCCTGGGTCATCTCACCCAC
>CAZTGN010000237.1:2665-4148 GCA_964613275.1 uncultured Conexibacter sp.
CCTGGGTCATCTCACCCACCTATGGCGAGGGCAGGGTTACCCACGTCACGGGTCCGCCCGCCTGCCTGGGTGGAGTCGAATAGGCTCGCCGCATGTGGGCCATATCGAGGCCGCATACGGTAGTCAGAATGCCCCACGTCCGGGAGGGGGATAGGCTTCCGGCGGATGCGGTCCGACGCGTTCATCGACGCCGTCCACTCGCTCTCGAAGGAGAAGCTCGAGGCGGCGCTCGATCCCGAGATCAGGTTCTTCAGCCCGGTCACGTTCCGCTCCTACGACGGCCGCGACCTGGTCGTGACGATCCTCACCGAGGGCCCGATGAAGCTCTTCGAGGACTTCGAGTACGTGCACGTGATCGAGGATCCCGGCGACCCGGTGGCGGCGCTGATCTTCCGCACCAGGGTCGGGGACCGCTGGATGGACGGCCTCGATCTGCTCACGTTCGGAGCCGACGGCCTCGTCACCGAGCTGAAGGTGATGCTGCGGCCGAAGAGCGCCGTCGACGCGATGGCCGAGGCGATGGGTCGGCGCTTCGAGGAGCTCGGCCTGACGGCGCCGAGCGGCTGATCCTCTCGACCGCGGCGCGGTAGGGTCCGCGACCGCAAACGAGACCGTCTCGAGGAGAACATGGCTATCAACAAGGTTGGAGTCGTCGGCGGTGGCCTGATGGGCCACGGGATCGCCCAGATCTGCGCCCAGGCGGGGTGGGACGTCGTCCTGCGCGAGGTCGATGACGGCAGGGTGGAGAAGGCCGTTGCGAAGATCGACAAGCAGCTCTCCCGCGCCGTCGACCGGGGCCGGATGGAGGGCGGCGACGCGGACGCCGTCCGCGGCCGGATCGCGGGCACGACCGACTACGGGGAGCTCGCCGACTGCGACCTCGTGATCGAGGCGATCACCGAGGACCTCGACCTGAAGCTCGAGATGTGGGCCGCCGTCGATCCGATCGTCAAGGACGAGGCCTTCTTCGCCACCAACACCTCCTCGCTGGCGGTGATCGACCAGGCCGCGGCGACCGGCCGTCCCGACCGCTTCCTCGGCCTCCACTTCTTCAATCCCGCGCAGGTGATGCCGCTGCTCGAGGTCGTGCAGACGGTGACGACCTCCGACGAGGCCCTGAAGGTCGGCTTCGAGGTCGGCGAGGTGCTCGGCAAGACCGTGGTCCACGCCAAGGACAAGACCGGGTTCATCGTCAACCGGCTCCTCGTCCCCTACATGCTCGACGCGATCCGCGCCTACGAGGAGGGAGTCGGCTCGATCGAGGAGATCGACGCCGCCATGAAGGCCGGGGCCAACCACCCGATGGGCCCGCTGACCCTGGCCGACTTCGTCGGCCTCGACACGCTCGTCTCGATCGGGGCCGTGATGTTCGACGAGTACCGCGAGCGCCGCTTCGCGGCGCCGCCGACGCTGCGCAAGATGGTGGCCGCCGGGTGGTACGGGCGCAAGTCCGGCAAGGGCTTCTACGACTACTCGGGCGACA
>CAZTGN010000238.1:0-507 GCA_964613275.1 uncultured Conexibacter sp.
CGGTCTCGGTGATCGCCGACCCGGCGCCGCCCCCGCGGGCCGCGCTGCCCGAGCAGCTCGTCCTCTCGCGCGACAAGTACGGTCGCTGAGCGCGGCAGACCGCTCCATCCCCCCGAGGCGGGGCGCCCGCGATGTGAGACACCACCCCCGGATCGGTGCGCTGGCGGCGCTACTTCCTGATCAAGCGGATCCGCTCGAGCAGCGTCGACCTGGTGCCGTCCTCGCCCCGGTAGCGGACGCGGACGCGAACGCGGGCAGCTCCGCCGTGGCGCATCCGATGGCGCAGCTGCCGGCGCGGGCGCACGGAGATCCGCGGATTGCGCACGCGCGCCTTGCGTTCGGCGGGCCTGACGCGCTTGCCCCGGAGCTTGATCCGGCCGGGGCCGGGCACCCGCAGGACCAGCGTTGCCGAGCCCCGTTGCCGATGGTGGGCCACCCGCTTGTGAGCGATGCGTCGCCTGTGCGGCGCGGTCGAGGCCGGCTCCACGTTGCACTCCGACTCGGGCG
>CAZTGN010000238.1:517-4142 GCA_964613275.1 uncultured Conexibacter sp.
CTGAACCCGAGGTGCTGGCCGGAGGCGGGGTCATCGATGT
Organism: uncultured Conexibacter sp.; assembly: GCA_964613275.1. Classification (GTDB taxonomy): domain Bacteria; phylum Actinomycetota; class Thermoleophilia; order Solirubrobacterales; family 70-9; genus RHKX01. Next base: position 558 of record CAZTGN010000238.1, read on the forward strand.
CCGCGACCAGCGAGAGCCGTCGATCGATCATCGGCCGCAACGCCGCGCCCGCGGTCCGATCGGCGACCGAGTTGATGTAGGCGAGCACGCCGTGCATCCCGTCACCGGCCGGATAGGTCGGGCCGACCTGGGGGTCGCTGAGCGGGACCAGCATGTCGGCGCGCGTGAAGCCGTGCACCCGGCGCGGCGGCTGCGGCGGCGTCCGTTCGGGCGCCTGCTCCCAGATCCAGCCGATCCACGGATAGACGCTCGGCAGCTTCGCCAGCGCATCGCCGTAGGCGTGCGTCGTCTGGCAGAAGGTCAGAAGCCGCTCGCCGAATCCGGGCTGGCCGGGCTCACCGGCGAAGCCACGGACGCCGAGCATGTCCTCCGTGTTGACGACCGGAGCGATGCTCAGGTCGAGGCCGGGCCAGCGGCGCAGGTAGTGGGAGGCCAGGTCGGCGACGTCGTGACAGTCGTCGCCTCCGCCAGGCGTGTAGGCGCCACCGGCGACGTCGCAGGGAAGCTCGGTGTCGTACTGATCGAGCCGATGCTGCATGTCGGAGAGCTGACCGGCGTCGAGGACGAGCTTCTCCTCGCCCGCATCCCAGTAGCGGTCGATCGGGGAGCCCGACATCGGGGCCATGGTCAGCCTCACGCCGGGCCGCCCGAACAGGAAGTCCCCGACCCGCCAGGCGTTGTACCAGGTCCCGAAGCCCCCGGCCGACGAGCCGGCGATCAGGACGTCAGCCCGGTCCGGATCGACGCCGGCTGCGTAGAGCCTCTGCTCGATCAGGGGCATCGCCGCCGCGAAGTTGATCGCCCCCTGGTGTCGGATCTCGACCACGAGCCGCCTCACCGCGATGCTCGGGCATGACCCGGTCACCTCGAGGACCGCGATGCGATACCGGCTCTGCAGGGTGGCCGGCGTCGGTGCCCGACTGCAGTCGCCGCCGACCCGGGCGCCGTTGAGGACCCTCCTGACGTCGCCGGCCAGCGGCGAGCCGGTGAAGTCGTAGGCGGTCGGGGTGGTCAGGTTGCCGGAGTGGAAGTCCTGGGTGCAGTAGGGCAGGATCACCCACTGCGCGTCGCCGATGAAGCCGTCGTTGGCGGGATGGTCGAGAAACGGGCTGGCGCCGCTGGCCGGCACGATGCTCGTGCCGGCACCGGCGTTGAGCCGGCGGTCGAGCTCGGCGAGACTCGTGATCGGCGAGCTCAGCTGGCCGTCGGAGTCGAGCTGCGTCGAGCCGCCGCCGGGCATCCAGATCATCACCCGGTCGGAGGTCGGGTCGCCGACGCTGCGGGAGAACAGGAACCTGAACGGCGTGCCGCTGCCGCAGCTCGCCCCGGTCGTGGCGGGGACCGTGACCTGCTGCCAGGTTCGGTTGTCATAGAGCGGCCATTGAGCGGCCGAGGCGTGCGCGACCGGCGCGCTCACGGCGACGATTGCCAGCGCGATCGCCGCCGCGATCATGCGGCCGCGGCTGCTCAGAACACTTCGCTGCCCCCGCTCACGGCTGCCGCCATCGCCACCCGTGCACGGATCCCGGAAGAACGAGCAGTGCGCCTCGGAAGGCATCACTCAACCAACACCCGTCACTCGCTTCGGTTGCGGCGTGCGACGCCAAGGGGCGGGCCGAAGCCCCCGCACGATCCGGCTTCTACTCAGCCGACCCGCTGCTCGTCGGACGGTGCCTCGCCGCAGATCCGCCGCAGCCGGCGGTAGAGGCGCTCGTCGCGGGGCTTGCTCGCGGGCGTCGTCCGCCGGGCCGAGGCCTCGTGGTCGCGAACCGCGGCGGCGAGCTCGTAGAAGCGATGCTCCACCTGGCGCTTCGTCACCTCATCGGACTGGTCGGGCGGGATACCTTCGAAGAACCTGACCGGCATTATCGCCTCCTCCAACATCGAGCGTTCGTTCACCAGCCGGCCCATTGTCAGCGCACGAACCTCAAGCTGGGCTAACAACTCGTGAAGCCCGGAGCATCCGGTCGGGGTTGCCTATCCCCCCAGCGCCCGCGCCAGCCGGGCGATGCCCTCGGGGACGTCGGCGGGCGGGACGCTCGCGAACGACAGCCGCAGGCTGCGCTCGCCGCCCTCGAGCATGAAGTCGGGACCGGCGACGAAGGCCACCCCCTCCTCCTTGGCGGCGGTCAACGCCTGCCTGGTGTCGGTCCCCTCGGCCAGGTCGACCCAGAGGAAGTAGCCGCCGCCGGGGACGACGAACCCGGCCGCGGGGATCTGCGCGCCGAGCTGCTCGACGACAGCGTCGCGGCGGGTGGCCAGCGCGACGTTCACCGCGTCGATGTTGGCGTCGAGCCCGCCGGAGCGGCAGAGCTCGTGAACGACCGCCTCGGCGAGCATGTTCGGTGAGATGTAGGTCTCGTTCGCGGCCCTGGCGAGGGCGCCGATCTCGTCCTCGGGCCCGATCAGGTAGCCGACCCGGACGCCGGGGCTGACCGTCTTCGAGAACGACGAGGCGTGGACGACCTTGGCGTCGGTTCCCTCCGCCAGCTCCAGCATCGTCGGCAGCGGCTCGCCGCCGAAGCGGACCTCGCGGTAGGGGTCGTCCTCGAAGATCCAGAAGCCGTGCTCGGCGGCGAGCTCGACGAGGCGGCGGCGCTTCGCCTCCGCGAGCGTGCATCCGGCCGGGTTGTGGAAGTTGGGGATGATGTGGACGAGCTTCGGCCGGTGGCCGTCGGCGAGCGCCTGCTCGAGCCCCTCGACCTCGATGCCGTCGGCCTCGAGCGGGATTCCGATCCGGTCGACGCCGAGCTTCTCCAGCATCAGGAGCGTCCGGTCGTAGGAGGGCTGCTCGACGACGACCTCCTCGCCGGGCGCGAGCAGGTGGCTGAACAGCATCCAGCCGGCCTCGAGCGACCCGTTGGTGACCATCACCCGCGCGGGGTCGACGCCGCCGTGGCGCTCGCCGATCCACTCGCAGAGACCCGGGTGGCCGATCCCGGTGCCGTAGGAGAGCGCCCGGGTCGAATCGCCGTCGAGGGCGGCGGCGGCGGCGGCGCGGACGGCGTCGACCGGGAGCAGGTCGGCGCTCGGGGCGCCGCGAGCGAAGGAGATCATCGCCGGGGCCATGGGAGCGCGAGTATAGGTGCCGTCCGCGGGGTCACGACGGCGGCCGCCTCCAGACCATCCGCAGCCGCTCCGCCGGGGCGAGGGCATAGCCGAGCCGCTCGTAGAAGGGGGCCATCGACTCGGTGCAGACCAGCTCGACCCGACCGCAGCCGGCCATCGCCGGGTGATCGTGGACGCGGCCGACGAGCTCGGCGCCGAGGCCGCGCCCGCGGTACCGCGGGGCGACGATCAGGTCGAAGAGGACGCCGCGGTAGACGCCGTCGGTGATCGCGCGCACGAAGCCGACCAACTCGCCGCTCTCCTCCTCGACGACGCTGATGACGACGTCGCTGCCCGCCAGCATCCGCTCGACGTCGGCGCGCTCGCGCCCCCGGGTCCACCACTCGCGCTCGTAGAAGCGCATCAGGGCGTCGATCAGCTCGGGCGCGACGCCCTCGCGGATCGCAATTCCGTCGAGGTCGGCGATCAGCCCGCGGCGAGGGCTTCGGCGGCGATCGCAGCGGCCTCACTCGGGCT
>CAZTGN010000239.1:0-1943 GCA_964613275.1 uncultured Conexibacter sp.
GTCGCCGTCCCGCTTCTCGCCGCCGCGGCCGCCGCCGCGGCCACGCCGGACGCGGGCGCCGGCGTCGAACCCGATGCCGGCCTCACCCATGGACGGGTCGAGATCTGGCGAGATGCGGTCGGGTCGGCCGCCGACGGTCCCCTCGCCGGCACGGGAGCCCTGACGTTCCTCGAGACCCGGATCGTCGACGGCGCGGACCCGGCCACCCGATACGCCCACGATCTCCCGGTCGAGGCCTGGGTCGAGCTCGGCTACCCGGGGCTGATCGTCGCCCTCGGCTTCCTGGCCGCCGCGGCGGCGCTGCTCGCCGGAGCCCGGGGCCGCCCGGAGCTCTGGCTGCTCGGCCCGGGGGCGGCCGCCTTCCTCCTCGCCGCGCTGATCGACTGGCAGTGGCACATCCCGGCGGCCGGCGCGACCTTCGCCTTCCTCCTCGGCGGGCTCGCTTCGCCCGCACCCGGCGAGCGACGGGCCGCCTCGCGATAGGTGGAGGCAAACGTCCCCCCGCGGGAGGGCGCGGCGGCCAGCGGGCCGGAACGGTGCGCTCAGGCGAGGCGATCGACGACCGCGCCGCCGCTGTCGACCGCGAGGATCGTCGGCACGACGGCGACCCCGTACTTGTCGGCGAGGGCGGGACGCTCGCGGACGTCGATCCGGACCCGCACCGCGTCGGCGGCGTCCAGACGCCTGTCCCACTCACGGCAGTCGGAGCAGATCGGGTGGGTGAACTGGATGATCGTCCGCTCGGCGTCGGCGAGGCCGCCGAAGTCCGCCGGGTCGACACGGTCGTGGTGGCGCGGCGAGATCCCGCGCAGGCGCGCGTTGAGCTTGTAGAGCTCGCAGCCCGTGCAGAAGCCGGTGACGGCCGCGAGCAGCGCCAGCGCCGCGACGAGGGCGCCGAGGACCGTGCCGAGCGTCTCGGCGCCGAGCCACCAGCTCGCCGCGGCGGCGGCGAGGAACGCGCAGCCCATCTGGTTGGCGAGTCGCGGCGGCCTCGAGTCCTCGAGCCGGCCCTCGCCGAGGCGGGGCTGGATCAGCTCGAAGTAGAGCAGGCAGGAGATGCAGAAGCGACGTCCGAGGGCGAGCCCGACCAGGAGCTGCAGCGACATCAGCGCCCAGGCGAGGGGCCAGCCGAAGGCGACGCCCGCCGCGGCGACGAGGAAGACCACGGCCTGGTTGGTCCGCGGCGCCCGCTCGTCGATGACGTCGAGGTCGCGGTACGGGTCTGCCTGAGGAGAGACGGATGACATCGGCCCCGGATTGTTGCGGACCGCGAGCATGGGGCCGTGGTCCGGTGCGCCCGGCGAGGCGGACGGTCGCCCGCGTCACGGACGTAGACTGCGGCGTCTTGGCGGCCCAACCCTCCAGCGTGCGGCCCCTGAGCTTCGCCCGGGCGGCGGTCGGCGAGCAGGCCCGGATCGCACGGATCCGGCCCCGCGCCCCGCTCGCCCTGATCCTGCGCGTGACGCGCTGGTGGGCGGCGACGGTGCTGCGCGAGTCCGGTCCCCACCTGGTCGTCGCGGGGCTCGCGGTGCTCGGGGCGCTGCGGGCGCTCGGCATCCGCGGGCGGGTGACGGCGGCGCTTCGCGGCCTCGCCGTGATCGGCATCGTCTGGGAGGCGCGCAACGCCTGGCTCGCGCATCGCAGCATCGTCCGGATAGACGCGGCGCTCGAGGGCCTCGAGCCGGAGGCGGGCGTTCCACACGTCCCCCGCTCCCATCTCGCGATCCCGCCGCTGATGTTCGTCACCAGGGGGGTTCGCCGCGAGCGCGGCGAAGTCTTCGCCGAGGTCGACGGCATCCGGCTGCGCCTCGACGTCTACCGGCCGGCGGCGGCGGACGCCGGGCGGCGACCCGCGGTGATCCAGGTCCACGGCGGCGGCTGGTTCGCCGGCTCCCGCTACGAGCAGGGGATCCCGCTGCTCAACCACCTCGCCCAGACCGGCT
>CAZTGN010000239.1:1953-4127 GCA_964613275.1 uncultured Conexibacter sp.
GGCCCTGGCGCTCGCCGAGGAAGGGTACGTGACCTTCAACGTCGACTACCGGCTCAGCCCGGAGGCGACGTTCCCCGACCAGATCGTCGACGTCAAGCGGGCGATCGCCTGGGTCCGCTCGAACGCGGCCGGGCTCGGCATCGACCCGGGCATGATCTGCATCACGGGCGGCTCCGCCGGGGGGCACCTGACGGCGCTCGCCGGGCTGACCGAGAACGCGCCCGAGTACCAGCCCGGCTTCGAGGACGCCGACACCTCGCTCGCCGCGGCGGTTCCCTTCTACGGCGTCTACGACTTCACCAACGCGGGCGGCTTCTACTACTCGGGGATGCGCGACTGGCTGCTCGAGCAGGTCGTCTTCAAGCGCCGCTACGCGGACGACCCCGAGCTCTTCCGTGCGGCCTCGCCGAGCTTCCGCGTCCATGCCGACGCGCCGCCCTTCCTCGTCATCCACGGCGAGCGCGACACCCTCGTCCCGGTCGCCGACACGCGCGACTTCGTCGCCCGCCTGCGGGCGGTCTCCGGGCAGCCGGTCCGCTACATCGAGCTGCCCGCGGCCGAGCACGCCTTCGACCTCTGGCCCTCGGAGCGCACTGCCCGCGTCGCCGAGGGGATCGGCCGGTTCCTGAACGCGATCGCCCGCCGGGCGGGGTCGCCGACCGGCGGGCCGGTGCCGGCGCGGGCGGAGCCGGCGCCGCCGGTGATCGAATAGCGTCCCGACGAATGTCGCTTCACATCGATGTTCCGACGGCCGCGGAGATCGAGACGCTGCTGAGAGCGTCCCACCCCGCCTGCGTGTCGATCTACATGCCGACCACGCCGGGCACCGAGGACGCCGAGGCCGAGCGGCTGACGTTCAAGAACGCCGTCTCGACCGTGATGGAGGAGGTCGCGGGGATCGGGCTCGAACGGGCCGCCGCCGAGCAGCTCGAGGATTCGCTCGACGCCCTCCACGACGACGACGAGCTCTGGAACCACCTCTCATACAGCCTGGCCGTGTTCGCGACGCCGAACGGGCTGCGCACCTACCGGCTTCCAAACCGCCTCGAGGCATCGGCCGGCGTCTCCGACCGCTTCTTCGTCAAGCCGCTGTTCCGGTCGGTCACGTTCCCGCAGGCGGCGTTCGTGCTCGCCCTGGCGCAAGGCTCGGTCCGACTGCTGGAGATCTCCGCATCCGCCGCCCCCAACGAGGTCGCCGTGCGGGACATGCCCACCGACGTGGCCTCTGCCGCCGGCAAGTCCTCGATCGCCGATCGCCGTCCGAGCGGGGCCCTGCAGGGCTCGGAGGGGCAGAAGGTGAGGATGCGCCAGTACGCGCAGAAGATCGATCGCGCGCTTCGTTCCGTCCTGACCGGCCGGGTCCGGCCGTTGATCCTCGCGGCGACCCAGCCGATGGACGGGATCTACAGGTCGGTGAACACGTATCCGCACCTGGCCGACGAGGGCCTGCGCGGAAGCCCCGAGGCCGTCTCCGACTCCGACCTGGCCGACGAGGCGCGGTCGGTCCTCGACGGGATCTACGCGGCCGACCTGGCCGACCTCCGGGACCGCTACGAGGCGCGTTCGGCCCAAGGGCGCGGCGCGACCGAGATCGGTGATCTCGCCCGGGCGGCGACCTTCGGGGCGATCGACACCGTGATCGTCGACATCGACGCCCGGATCGCCGGAACGGTCGACGAGGAGACCGGAGCGGTCACCCTCGACGAGGATGGCGGTCCGGGCCGCCCCGACGAGTACGGGATCGTCGACGAGATCGCCCGCCGTGCCTTTCTGACCGGCGGCCGGGTGGTCGCCGTGCGCGCCGATGACGTGCCCGGCGGCGGGCCGGCGGCGGCGATCCTCCGCTTCGCCGTCTGAGCCGGTCGCGGCCCGATCCCGGGGCGGCACTCCCCGCCCGGACGCGGGCGGGGCGTAAGCTCGGCCGTACCCGGGAGAGAGGAGGCGCCGATGAGCGCAACCGACGAGATCAAGGAACGGCAACGGCACATGTGGACGGTCGGTGATTTCACGAAGATCGCCAACCGCACGGTTCCGGCAGCCGAGGGGATGGTAGATCGCCTCGGCATCAACGCCGGCGACCGGGTCCTCGATGTCGCCACCGGCACCGGCAACGGAGCACTGATCGCCGCCGAACGCGGTGCCGAGACGAGCGGGCTCGACCTGACGCCGAAGCT
>CAZTGN010000240.1:0-1123 GCA_964613275.1 uncultured Conexibacter sp.
TCGAACCGCTGACCCCTTCATTACGAGTGAAGTGCTCTACCAGCTGAGCTACGTCGGCGCCGCAGCCGATTCTACGGGGGAGGCGGTCAGAGGCCGCTGAACGTCGTCGGCTCGCGCGGCAGCCGGTCGGGGTCGAAGCGGGCGAGGAGGTCGGCGACGGTGACCAGCTCGGCCGGCGCGGCGAGCTCGAGCGTGCGGGCCATCCAGGCGAGCGCGTGGGCCGGGGTCAGCCCCTGCTCGGCGAGGTCGGCGAGCGTGACGGCACCGTGGCGCTTGGCGAGGCGGGCGCCGTCGGGGCCGAGGACGAGCGGCACGTGGGCCCAGGCCGGGCGCAGGATCCCGAGCAGGTCGCAGAGCAGCGCCTGGGCGGCGGTGGCCGGCAGCAGGTCGTCGCCGCGGACGACCTCCTCGATCCCCTGGTCGTGGTCGTCGACGACGACGGCGAGGTTGTAGGCGACGACGCCGTCGCGGCGGCGGAGGACGATGTCATCGGCGCTCTCGCGCCGCTCACCGTGGAGGCGATCGGCGTAGTCGACCTCCGCCCCGCCGGCCCGCAGCCGCAGCGCGAACTCCTCGCCGGCGGCGGCGCGGCGGTCGGACTCGCTGCCGGCGAGATCCCGGCAGGTCCCCGGGTAGTGCCCCTCGGGCAGCTCCCCGTGCTGGGCCGAGGCCGCCTCGCGGACCTCGCGCCGCGAGCAGAAGCAGCGGTAGACGCGTCCGGCCCCCTCCAACCGATCGAGCGCGGCGGCGTGGGCGGCCGCGCGCCCGCTCTGGCGGACCGGCTCGCCGTCCCAGTCGATCCCGATCGCCCGCAGGTCGGCGAGCTGCCTCGCCTCGTGCTCGGGGCGCGAGCGGTCGGGGTCGAGGTCCTCGATCCGGAGCAGGAAGCGGGAGCCGGCGGAGCGCGCGAAGAGCCAGGCGAGCAGCGCCGTCCGCAGGTTGCCGACATGCAGCTCGCCGGTCGGCGAAGGCGCGAAGCGGCCCGAGTGGGCCTGCGGCCCGTCAGGCAAGAACGCAGGAGGCGAAGCGGCCTTCGGTCGCGAGCCGACGAGGACGCAGCATGGCGGCCCGCAGGCTCACTCAGGCTCGAGGTGCCAAAAGCGGGCACGCGGCCCACAAGCGA
>CAZTGN010000240.1:1133-4093 GCA_964613275.1 uncultured Conexibacter sp.
CTCGGCAGCCTGCGGATCGCGCTCGATCTTCTGCCGCAGGTTGGAGATGTGGACGTCGCAGGCGCGGACGTCGCCCGAGAACTCCGACTGCCAGAGCTCCTCCATGATCTCGAGCCGGCTGAAGACCTGGCCGGGCCGGTCGGCGAGCAGGCGCAGGACCTGGAACTCGGACCGGGTCAGGTTGACGGGCTCGCCGCGGACGGTCACCAGGTGGCGGGCGAGGTCGATCGAGACCTCGCCGGCCTCGATCGTGCTCGAGCCGCCCTCGGCCGTGACCGCCCGGTCGAGCTCACGGCGGCGGAGCTGGGCGCGGACGCGGCCGAGCAGCTCGCGGACGCTGAACGGCTTCGTCACGTAGTCGTCGGCGCCGACCTCGAGGCCGACGACCTTGTCGACCTCGGCATCCTTGGCGGTGAGGAGGATGATCGGGACGGCGCTGCGGCCGCGGAGGTCGCGGCAGAGGTCGAGGCCGCTGCGGCCCGGCATCATGATGTCGAGCACGAGCAGCTCGAAGGGGACGTCGCCGTCGCCGATCTTCTCGTCGGCGTCGTCGCCGTCGGTGGCGATCGTGACGTCGAATCCCTCCTGCTCGAGCGCGTAGCCGACCGACTCGCGGACCGACGGCTCGTCGTCGGCGACCAGGATCCGGCCGCTGCTCACGTCGTCCTCTTCATTCGCTCACTCCGTTGCCATTCGTAGGATCGGGGTTCGGTCACACGGTCACGCTACCGGCGTCGAGGTCGGCTCCGCCGCGCGCAGCTCGACCCGGAAGGTACTGCCCCTGCCCTCTTCCGAGTCGACGCTGATCTCGCCCCCCATCACGTCGACCATCCGCTTCGCGATCGCGAGCCCGAGCCCGAAGCCCTCGCGCTCGAGCGAGCCGCTGCCGCGATAGAAGCGATCGAAGACGCGATCCTGCTCGTCGGCCCGGATGCCGGTGCCGGTGTCGTCGACCTCGATGACGACTCTGCCCTCACCCTCCTCGTTCTCCAGGTGGGCGCGAAGGGTAACCGTGCCGGGGGCGGGAGTGTGCTTGAAGGCGTTGGTCAGAAGCCCGATCAGGATCTGACGCAGCAGGACCGGATCGGCCCTGGCCACAAGGTCGGAGTCGACTTCGGTCCGCAGGCCGACGCCCTCGGGGTGCGGCTCGAGCGCGGCGATCGCCTCGGATACGGAGATGCCGACGCTGACCACATCGGCCTCGCCCTCGCCGACCGCCTCCATCCGCGCCAGCGTCAACAGGGCCTTGGTCAACCGGCTGACCCGATCGATGTCGGTGGCGAGCCGGTCGAGGAAGTGCTCTCGCGCCTCCGGGTCGTCCTTGGCGCCCGAGCGGAGAACCTCGATCGCGCCCGACATGCCGGCGATCGGGTTGCGCAGCTCATGCGCGGCATTCGAGACGAACTCGCGCTCGGCCTGGTCGCGGCGGAGCTCGTCGGTGCGGTCGCGGACCACGAGCAGCGCCGACCGCTCGGCCGGCAGGTAGCGGGCCCCGATCGCGAACACGCGCTCGCCGATCTGCACGTGGTCGCTCTCGGCGCTGCCGCGGTGGGTGGCGCGCCGGATCCACGGCCGCAGGGCGTCGACCACGGAGCCGTCCTCGCCGATCAGGCCCGCCGCCGCCGGGTTGGCGAAGCGCACGTCGCCGTCGGGGTCGACGACGATCACGGCCTCGCCGAGCGAGGTGAAGATCGCCGACAGCCGGTCGCGCTCGGAGGAGAGGGCGTCGAAGGTCTCGGCGAGCGCGACCCGCATCGAGTCGAGCGTGCGTCCGAGATCTCCGATCTCGTCCCGGCCGCGCGGATGGACCGGCGCGTCGAGGTTCCCCTCGGCGAGCTCGCCGGCCGCGGTGGCGAGCCGCTTCACCCGCGAGGTGATCAGGCTCGCGGCGAGAAAGCCGATCAGGCCGGCGACCAGCGACGCGACGACCAGCGCGGTCAGGCGCTGGCCGGCCAGCGCCGGCCGGGCCGACAGCACCTCCTCGGGGCGCGCGGAGTTCGACAGCAGCACCCCCGGGACGCCGCCCTGGCCGGTCAGCAGGTCCGAGACCGACGTCCGGTTCTCGGGCAGCTCGGCGTTGACGTAGAGATCACCGTCGAGCGCGGTCGAGACGGCCTCGGCGCGGCCCCGGATCGTGGCGATGTCGAGCCCGGCGACGGTCGGCGGGCTGACGAGCTGGGAGGGGCCGGACGGCGGGTTGTTGTAGAGCCAGCTGCGGAAGTCCTCGGGAGACTGGCTCTGGCGCAGGACATCGACGGGGGCGTTCGCCTTCGTCATCCGCCCCTCGGGGAGCTTCGGCTCGACCTTCTCCCGCAACCGCAGGGTCCGACCGACGGCGAGATCGGTCGAGCGGCTCTCGGCGGCCCCCTCGCTGGAGCCGGCCACGACGATGTAGACGGTGACGCCGGTGAGGATCCCGATCGCCGAGAACATCAGCCCGAGCCAGAGGCGAACCCCGAAGGGACGGCGCCGCCGGATCGGCTGGATCGCGGGACGGTCGGCGGTGACCGGCAGCTCGGGCGGCGGCACCTGGGTCGAGGGAGGGGGCGGCGGGGCGTCCATGTCGCTCCCTTTCTAGACCACCCGCCCGGACGCGCCAAGCAGAGCGGCGGCGCGGTGGAAGAGCGCGTCGAGGGCGAGGCCCTCGTTGACGTTGACGCGGAGGCGCTGCCGGGCGTCCATCGCGAGCCCCGCGGCGCTCCGGGCGGCGATCGGATCGACCCGGCTCGCGGCGGCGCCGAGCTCATCGCCGCGATCGGCGTTGCGGATCGCCTCCCCCGCCCCCTCGCCGATCGCGGCGACGTCGAGGAACCAGCACGCGACGAGCGCCAGGGCGAGGTCCACCGCCTCGGTACGGGCGCGGCGCTCGGCGCGCTTCGCCGCCTCCTCGCCTTCGCGGCGGGCGCGGGCGGCCTCGCGGCCCTCGCCGAGCTCGGCCGCCCGCTCGCCGGCCGCGTCCC
>CAZTGN010000241.1:0-4090 GCA_964613275.1 uncultured Conexibacter sp.
TGGCGAAGGCGCTCGGCCGCGAAGCGGCGACGCCGGGCGGGGTCGGCTATGCCGCCACGGTGACCGGGGCGGGGGAGACCGTCGCGGTCCTCGCCGTCGTCAACGCCACCGGTGACATCACCGGCGCCGAGGGCGAGCTCCTCGCCGGCCCGCGCGGTGCGGACGGCGCGATGGCGCGGAGCGTGGAGATGCTCGCGGCCGGGATCGAGCCGCCGACGGCGCCGCCGGAGCGCCAGAGCACGACGCTCGCCTGCGTGATGACCGACGCCGGCCTCGACAAGGTCGGCTGCGCGAAGGTCGCGCGGATGGCTTCAGCCGGCGTCGCCCGCGCCGTCGATCCGGTGTTCACGCCGTTCGACGGCGACGTCGTCTTCGCCCTCTCCGACGGGCGTCCCCGCGACGATCCCTGGCAGCTGATCAGGATCGGCTCGGTCGCGGCCTCGCTCGTCACCGCGGCGATCCGCGACGGGATCGAGCAGGCGAAGCCGGCCTGAACCCGCCGCCCGCGCCGTCATCCTTCGCGGTGGAGGCCCATGCCCGGAAGCTTCAAGACAGAGGGAGTCGTGCTGCGCAGCATCCGCTTCGGCGAGGCCGACCGGATCCTCCACCTCTACACGGCGCAGCGGGGGAGGGTGAACGCGATCGCGAAGGGGTCGCGGCGGCCGCGGTCGCGCTTCGGCGGGCGCCTGGAGCCGTTCTTCCGCCTCGACCTGATGCTGCACGAGGGGCGGAGCGATCTCTGCACGGTGACCGGTGCGGCGACCGTCGACGGCTACCCCGGCCTGCGCGCTGACGGGGTCGCGATCGAAGCCGCCGCCCGCGGCTGCGACGCGGTCCTGCGCCTGCTCGACTCGGTGGAGCCGAACCGGCCCGCCTACAACCTGCTCTGCCGCTACCTGGCGCTGCTCGATCGTCGTGCGACGGCCGGGGAGGGGGCGGCATCCGACGCCCGCGCGGCCGGCCTGGCCTTCCGGATGAAGCTGCTGCTCGTCTCCGGCTTCGCCCCCGAGCTCGGCTCCTGCGCGCGCTGCGGCGAGCGCGAGGGGATCGTCTCGTTCTCGGGGGCCGCGGGCGGGGTCGTCTGCGGATCCTGCGAGGCCGGGGGCTTCGCGATCGCCGCGGAGGCGCACCGCTTCATGGTCGCCGCGGTCGGGAGCCCGATCGCGGAGCTGCCGGCGGCCTCGGAGGCCTCCCTCCGTCAGGTCGACCGGGCGATCGGCGACACCCTCTCCCACCATGCCCACGTCAACCTCAGAGCGGTCGCCTGAGGCCCGGGCCGTGGCGTCGACCGACCTCGAGGCACGGATCCGCGCCCAGGAGGACGAGTACCTCTGGGAGCTCGCCGCCCGCTCCTACCCGGCCCGGCGTGCGGAGCCCGAGGCCGACAGCCCGGTGCGGACGCCGTTTCAGCGCGATCGCGACCGGATCGCCCACTCGAAGGCCTTCCGCCGGCTCAAGCACAAGACGCAGGTCTTCATCGCCCCCGAGGGCGACCACTACCGGACCCGGCTCACCCACACGCTCGAGACCTGCTTCATCGCCCGCACCGTCGCCCGCGCGCTCGCCCTCAACGAGGACCTGACCGAGGCGATCGGGCTCGGCCACGACCTCGGCCACCCGCCGTTCGGGCACATCGGCGAGGAGGTGCTCGACGCGGCGATCACCGAGCGCGGCGGCGACGGCTTCCGCCACAACGAGCACTCGCTGCGGCTCGTCGAGCGCCTCGAGCGCGACGGCCGCGGCCTCAACCTGACCGGGCAGGTCCGCGACGGGATCCGCAACCACACCGGTCCGGGGAAGCCGGCGACGCTCGAGGGACGGATCGTCCGCCTCGTCGACCGCGTCGCCTACATCAACCACGACATCGACGACGCCGTCCGCGCCGGCGTGATCGCCACCGACGACCTGCCCCGCGAGCAGATCGAGCGCCTCGGCCCGACCGGTGCCGCCCGGATCGACGCCCTCGTCACGGACATCGTCGCGCGCTCGCGGGAGGCCGGCGACATCGTCCAGAGCGCCGAGATGGGCGGCGCGATGCTGCGCCTGCGCAAGTTCATGTTCGACAACGTCTACCTCGGCCCGGCGGCCCGCTCCGAGCACGACCGGGTCGAGCGCACGCTGACGACGCTGATCGACCACTACCTCGAGGATCCCGACCGGATGCCGCCCGACCGCACCGGCGACGATCCGCTCCAGCGCGTCGTCGACTACGTCGCCGGCATGACCGACCGCTTCTGCATCGCCACCTTCCGCCGCATCGCGCTCCCCGAGGAGTCGCGGCTGTGACGAGCTGGGCGCCGCCGGCGCCCTGCCCGAGCAAGACGCGTGCCGGTGACCACAGCCTCGGATTCATCGAGCCCGAAGCAGACGCCTGAGGGACGGTGGGGGAGGTGCCGCGGGTAGTCCGCACGAGCGCAGCGGGTTGCTCCCGCGGCGCCTCTCCCGCCGGCCCGCCTCCGGCCGCGAGGGCGCACGCTTGCGCCGCCCGGCATTCTTGGGGCATGAGCCGCTTCACCCCGGAGACGATCGAGCGCGTCCGCGAGGCCGCGGACATCGTCGAGGTCGTCTCCGCCCACACCGACCTGCGGCGGCAGGGCGAGCGGTTCACGGGCCTCTGCCCGTTCCACGAGGAGCGGACGCCGTCGTTCTCGGTCAAGCCGCGCGAGGGCTTCTACTACTGCTTCGGCTGCGAGGCGGGCGGCGACACGATCCGCTTCGTCCAGGAGAAGGAGGGCCTCTCGTTCCCCGACGCGGTCGAGGCGCTCGCCGAGCGCTACGGCATCGAGGTCGAGCGCGAGACCGAGGACCCGAAGGCGGAGGCCGCCCGCCGCCGCCGCGGTCGTCTCGGCGATGCGCTGCAGCGCGCCGCCGCCTTCTACGAGAGCTACCTGTGGGATTCGGAGAAGGCGGCGAAGGCGCGGCGCTACCTGACCGATGAGCGCGGGCTCGGTGAGGAGGTCCTGCGTGGCTTCGGCGTCGGCTTCGCGCCGAGCGCCTGGGACACGATCGTCAAACGCGGCCGGATATCCGGCTTCTCGGTCGACGAGCTGGCCGGGGCGGGGCTGATCCAGCGCTCGCAGAAGACGCCCGGAGCCCACTACGACCGCTTCCGCGGCCGGATCACCTTCCCCGTGCGCGACCACCGCGGGCGCGTCGTCGGCTTCGGGGCGCGCGGGATGGGCGCCGACGCCAAGCCCAAGTACCTGAACTCGCCCGAGGGTGAGCTGTACCGCAAGGGCCGCACGCTTTACGGGATCGATCGCGCCCGCGGGCCGATCGCGCGTGGCGGCCGCGCCGTCGTCGTCGAGGGGTACACGGACGTGATCGCGCTGCATCAGGCCGGCGTCGAGGAGGCGGTCGCCGTCATGGGCACCGCGATAACGCCCGAGCAGCTGAAGCTGCTCGGCGGCTACGCGGAGGAGGTAGTGCTCGCGCTCGACGCCGACCGCGCCGGCCGCGAGGCGATGCTGCGCGCCCAGCGGGTCGCCGGCAGCGGCCGCCTCCGCCAGCTCGACGCGGCGATGCCCGAGGGCGAGGACCCCGCCGACATGCTGCGGACCGAGGAGGGGGCGAATCGCCTCCGCGGCCTGATCGCCGACGCCGTCGACCTCGCGGTCTTTCACGTTCGCGCGATCCTCGACGACGCCGACCTGACGACCCCGGCCGGACGCGACCTGGCCCTCGACGAGGTCGCCCCGGTGCTCGTCGCGATGGGGGAGACGATCACCCGCCAGGAGATGGTCCGCGAGGTCGGCGACCGCCTCGACGCCGCCCCGGATCTGGTCGCGGCGCGGATGCGGGCGGGAAGCCGTCGCGAGCGACCGGCGGGCGAGCCCGCCGCTGACCGCCCGGCGGGCTCGCCGGCGCCGCACCGACCGCGGCGCGAGCCGACCCAGGAGGAGCGTCGCGAGGCGATGATGCTGGCGCTCTGCCTCGACGCTCCCGACGCGGCGGGGCCCTATCTCGAGCGGCTCGGCGACGATCACTTCACCTCGCCGGTCCTGCGTGCCGCGTTCGAGCGGATCCGCGACCATCCCGGTGACCCGCTCGAGGGCCTCGGCGACGCCGATTCGGCGCTGATCAACGCGAT
>CAZTGN010000242.1:0-3987 GCA_964613275.1 uncultured Conexibacter sp.
GCCTACGTGCCGGCGCGGACGCCGAGCGCCGCCAACACCCGCTCGGCGACGGCGTCGCCGCTCAGGCCGACCTCGGCGCGGAGCAGGGCCGGCTTGCCGTGGGTGACGTAGCGGTCGGGGAGTCCGATGCGGACGACCCGGGCGCGGTCGCCGCCGCGGGCATCCTCGAGGTGCTCGAGGACGGCGGCGCCGAAGCCGCCCGGGAGCACGTTCTCCTCGATCGTCACGACGAGCTCGTGATCGGTCGCGAGCCGGTCGACGAGGCCGGCGTCGAGCGGCTTCGCGAAGCGGGCGTCGGCGACGGTCGGGGTGAGGTCGTGCCCGGCGAGGGCCGTCGCCGCCTCGTTGGCGACCTGGACCCCCCAGCCGTAGCCGAGCAGCGCCACCCGCCCGCCCTCCTGCAGGATCTCGCCGGTGCCGATCTCGATCGGGCGCGGCGGCTCCGGCAGCGGCACCCCCTCGGCGGTGCCGCGCGGGTAGCGGAGGGCGATCGGCCCGTCGTCGTAGAGCAGCGCCGTGCGCAGCATCGTCACCAGCATCGCCTCGTCGCGGGGCGCCATCAGGACGACGTTCGGCAGTGGTCGGAAGTAGGAGACGTCGAAGGCGCCGTGGTGGGTCGGCCCGTCGTCGCCGACGAGCCCGGCCCGGTCCATCGCGAAGACGACGTTGAGCTCCTGCAGGCAGACGTCGTGGACGATCTGGTCGAACGCGCGCTGCAGGAAGGTCGAGTAGATCGCGCAGACGGGCTTGGCCCCCTGCAGCGCCAGGCCGGAGGCGAACAGGACCGCCTCCTGCTCGGCGATGCCGACATCCACGTACTGCTCGGGCACCTCGGCGGCGAGGGCGTCGAGCCCGGTCCCGCCCGCCATCGCCGCGGTGATGCCGATCACGCGCGGGTCGCGCTTCGCCTCGGCCACCATGGCCTCGGCGAAGACCGAGGTGTAGGCCGGGGGCGCCGGCTTCGGCGCCGGCCGCTCGAGCTTCTCCGGCGCGATCGACTCGGGTGAGTCCGACTCGGTGACCGGAACGAGCTTCGGCTCGTCGGCCGGCCGGCGATCGACGATCGAGCCGGGCTTGGCGGCGTGCCACTTCTCCATCCCCTCGAGGCCGCCCTCCTCGGCCGCCGCGAAGCCGCGCCCCTTGACGGTGTGGATGTGGACGACGACCGGGCGCTCCGCCTCGAACGCCCGCCGCAGCGCCCAGCGCAGATCGGCGACGTCGTGGCCGTCGACGACGCCCATGTAGGCGATCCCGAGCTCCTCGAACAACAGCCCCGGCGCCCAGTAGGCCTTGATCGCCGACTTGATCTCGGGACCGAGGCGCTCGATCCGCCGGCCGAGCCCGAGCGGCAGCCGCGTCAGCCGCTCCTCGACGTCCTCGCGGGCATGGAAGAGTCGCGGGTTGAGACGGAACCGGTTGAAGTAGTGGGAGAGCGCGCCGACGTTCGGCGAGATCGACATCCCGTTGTCGTTGAGGACGATCACGATCGGCGTCTCGAGGCCGCCGGCGTGATGCAGCGCCTCGTAGGCGACGCCCCCGGTCAGGGCCCCGTCGCCGATCACGGCGACGACCTTGCCGTCGGGACCGATCCCGCGCCGCATCGCCTCCTTGAGCCCGACCGCGTAGCCGATCGACGTCGATGCGTGGCCGGCGCCCATGATGTCGTGCTCGGACTCGGCGATCGAGCAGAACGGGGCGAGGCCGCCGTACTGGCGGATCGTCGCCAGGCGCTCACGGCGGCCGGTCAGGATCTTGTGCGGATAGGCCTGATGGCCGACGTCCCAGAGGATCTTGTCGCGGGGCGACTCCATCAGGCTGTGCAGCGCCACCGCCAGCTCGCAGGTGCCGAGGTTGGCGCCGAAGTGGCCGCCGATCGCGCCGATCGTGTCGATGATCAGCTCGCGCGTCTCCTGTGCGACCTGCTGGAGCTCGTCGTCGTCGAGCTCGTGCAGATCGGCGGGACCGTGGATCCGGTCGAGCAGGTACGGGGGCTGGGTGCTCTTGCTCTTGCTCATCGGAACGCCCTCGGAAGGCCGCGCTGCCCCGCGACCCACGTCGATTGTCACAGGTTGCCCGCCCGGGGGCGCGTTCAACCCGCCGGGCTGAAACGGTTGGCGGCGAATCAGGAGGTGCGGGTGGAGATGAAGTCGGCGATCCGGCGCAGGGTTGCCGTCTCGCCGGTCGCGCCGGCGAGCGCGGCGAGCGCGTCGCGGTGGGACTCCGCCGCGAGCCCGCGGGCGCGGTCGAGGCCGAAGAGGCTCACGTAGGTCACCTTGCCGTGACGGGCGTCGGAGCCGCTCGGCTTGCCGAGCTCCTCCTCGCTTCCGGTCACGTCGAGGATGTCGTCGACGATCTGAAAGAGGAGGCCGAGCTCGGTCGCGAAGCGCCGGTAGGGGGCCTGCTGCCCGGGCGGGAGGCCCCCGATCGCCAGCGCCGCCCCGACGCTCGCCGCGATCAGGCGTCCCGTCTTCAACGAGTGCAGGCGGCGCAGCGCCTCCGGGTCCTGCTGGCCGCCGATCACGTCCAGGTACTGGCCGCCGACCATCCCGTCGACGCCGGTCGCGCCGGTGATCTCCCGGACCGCCGCCAGGACCCGCTCCGGCCTTCCCGGCTGCTCGCAGGCGAGCCGCACGGCCTCCGCGAACAGGGCGTCGCCGGCGAGGATCGCGACGTCCTCGCCGTGGGCGACGTGCGAGGTCGGGCGACCGCGGCGGAGCTCGTCGTCGTCCATCGCCGGCAGGTCGTCGTGGATCAGCGAGTAGGTGTGGATCAGCTCCAGCGCCGCGGCGATGTCGAGCAGCTCGCGCGGCTCGGTCCCGACCGCGCGCCCGGTCGCCAGGCAGAGCACCGGCCGGATCCGCTTGCCGCCGGCGAGCAGCGAATACCGCATCGCCTCCTCGAGCCCGGCCGTCTCCTCGCGGCGCGAGTAGGCGAGCCGCCCGAGGTGGTCCTCGACGAGCTGCCGGAGGTCATCCGGGTATGCACCCACGCTCAGGGGCTCTCGGCGCTCTCGGCCGCCTCCCGGGCGGCCTCCGCCGCGGTGCTGCCGGCATCGGCCGCGATCCGTGCCGCCTCCCGGGCGAGCTCGACGGCTTCGGCGTCGGCGGTCGCGGCGTCGGCGAGCTCGGCGGCGATCGCCTCGAGCCGCGCCGACGCGCGGCGCAGCTCCTCGATCCCGTCCGCGCTCACGCCCGCGCCTCCTCGGCGCCGACGCCGCGCGCGCCCGCGGCGAGGGTACCGTTGACGTATCCCGGCGCCACGGCGCCGCCGGAGGGGCGGGTACTCGACACCGCCTCGTCGATCGAGACGGCGACCGGGATCTCTTCGCGGTGGAGGATCTCGAACACGGCGACGCGCATGATCCCGCGCTCGAGCGGCGCGATCCGCTCGAGCGACCAGCCGCGCGCGTTGGCCGCGATCGCCGCGTCGATCGCCTCGAGATCCGCGTCGGCGCCGGTCGCGAGCTCGCGCGTGAACGGCTTCGCGTCGGCGAGCAGATCCTCGAGCGGGCGTCCGGTGACGTCCCGCTGGTAGAGGGCGAAGGCGGCGTCGCGCCGCTGATCGGATCTGCGCACGCCGGGGAGGTTACGCGCCCGGGTGGCCGGCCCGACGATCGGCCGGCGGCGCGAGCAGCGCGCGCAGGTCGGCGAGCAGGCGCTCGCCGTCGTCGGGGGGAGCTATGAGCGCGAGAGGTACTCGCCGGAGCGGGTGTCGACGCGGACCGCCTCGCCCTCCTCGATGAAGAGGGGGACCTCGATCGTCACGCCGGTCTCGAGCGTCGCCGGCTTCGAGCCGCCGCCGGAGGCGGTGTCGCCCTTGAGCCCGGGCTGGGTCTCGGTGACGGCGAGGTCGACGGCGCTGGGGATCTGGATGCCCGCCGGGCGCTCGTCGACGAAGAGGATCTCGACCTCGTCGTTCGGCCGCACCCAGCGCATCGGGTCGGGGTCGAGGTCGGAGGGGACCTCGAGCTGCTCGTAGCTCTGGCTG
>CAZTGN010000243.1:0-3971 GCA_964613275.1 uncultured Conexibacter sp.
TCCACGTCGTCACCGTCAACGACTACCTCGCCCGCCGCGACGCCGAGTGGATGGGACCGATCTACGACGCCCTCGGGGTCACCGTCGGGGTCCTCCAGGACAACGACCTGCCCGACCATGGCGATCGCCGCCACGCCTCCTACGCGGCGGACGTCACCTACGGGACCAACTCGGAGTTCGGCTTCGACTACCTGCGCGACAACATGGCCCCGAGCCTCGACCGCTGCTTTCAGCGTGGTCATCCGTTCGCGATCGTCGACGAGGTCGACAACATCCTCATCGACGAGGCGCGGACGCCGCTGATCATCTCCGGCGCGCCCGAGGCGGCGGCCGACCTCTACTACACGTTCGCCCGTCTCGCCAAGAGCCTCGAAGGGGTCGAGACGAAGCCGAAGCTGAAGGCGCTCGGCGAGTCGAAGGACACGTCGGGAGCCGACTACGACTACGAGTACGACGAGAAGCACAAGACCGTCGCCCCGACCGAGCGGGGAGTCGAGCGGGCGGAGAAGTTCCTCGGCGTCGAGAACCTCTACCTGTCCGAGCACGGAACCCTGGTCAACCACCTCGTCCAGTCGCTGAAGGCGGAGTCGCTGTACCGGCTGGACCGCGACTACGCAGTCGTCGACGGCGAGGTGATGATCATCGACGAGCACACCGGCCGCATCCTCGAGGGCCGGCGCTGGTCGGAGGGGCTGCACCAGGCGGTCGAGGCGAAGGAGGGCCTCGCGATCCGCGAGGAGAACCAGACGCTCGCGACGATCACGCTGCAGAACTACTTCCGCATGTACGACAAGCTCAGCGGCATGACCGGCACCGCCCTGACCGAGGCGACCGAGTTCATGAAGATCTACGAGATCCCCGTCGTCGAGATCCCGACCAACGTCGCGATGATCCGCGACGACGCCAACGACCAGATCTACAAGACCAAGGACGGCAAGTGGAAGGCGGTGGTCAACGAGATCGTCGAGCGCCACGAGGAGGGACAGCCGATCCTCGTCGGCACCGTGTCCGTCGAGGTGTCGGAGATGCTCTCGAAGCAGTTCAGCAAGCGCGGGATCACCCACGAGGTCCTCAACGCGAAGCCGGAGTACGCCCAGCGCGAGGGCGAGACCGTCGCCCAGGCGGGCCGCCTCGGCGCGGTCACGATCGCCACCAACATGGCCGGCCGCGGCGTCGACATCAAGCTCGGCGGCGATCCCGAGATGCTCGCCGAGGGCGAGCTTCGCAAGCTCGGCGTCACCAAGGGCGACCCGAATTACGGGGAGGAGCTCGAGGCGCTGATGCCGGCTCTCACCGACCGCTGCAGGCAGGAGGGCGACGAGGTCCGCGAGGTGGGCGGCCTGTTCATCTGCGGCACCGAGCGACACGAGTCGCGACGGATCGACAACCAGCTCCGCGGCCGCTCCGGCCGCCAGGGCGATCCCGGGGCGTCGCGCTTCTTCCTCTCCGCCCAGGACGACCTCGTTCGCCTCTTCGCCGGCGATCGCATCTACAAGATCCTCGACCGCCTCGGCCCGACCGGCGACGAGGGCGAGGAGTTCCCGCTCGAGGCGAAGATGCTGAGCAAGCAGATCGAGAACGCGCAGAAGAAGGTCGAGGAGCAGAACTACCTGAGCCGGAAGCGCGTCCTCGAGTACGACGACGTGATGAACGAGCAGCGCCGGGTCGTCTACAAGTACCGGCGCGAGGTGCTCGAAGGCCGCGACATGGGCGACGTCGCCCGCGAGCAGCTCGGCGGTGTCGTCGACGCCAAGGTCAACCAGTACACGACTTCCGACGTCTTCGAGGAGTGGGACCTCGGCGATCTCGAGACCCAGCTCGGGACGATCTGGCCCGTCACCGTCGACCTCGGCGAGCTCGACCCGCAGACCTCGAGCCGCGAGCAGGTGATCGAGCTTCTCACCGACGACGCCCTCGCTGCCTACGACGAGCGCGAGGAGGAGTTCGGCGAGGAGCTGATGCGCGCCCTCGAGCGCCACATCCTGCTGCAGATCATCGACGTCCGCTGGAAGGAGCACCTGGCGGAGATGGACTACCTCCGCGAGGGCATCCACCTTCGCGGCTTCGCCCAGATCGATCCCCTCGTCGCCTACAAGAACGAGGGCTTCATCATGTTCGAGGCGCTGATGGACTCGATCTGGGAGGAGTTCGCGCGGCTGATCTTCCACGTCGACGTCGAGATCGAGCCGAGCCAGGTCGACGAGACCTTCGGCCCCGACGGGTCTCCCGCCGACGTCAGCTACTCGGGCGGCGGCGACGAGCAGCCCTCGGCCCTCGCCGAGGCACGGGCAGCCGCCGGCGCCGCCACCGCCACCGCCCCCGCGGCCGCCGCGATGGCCGCCGGTGACGGCGCCGACGGCAACGGCGGCACCAACCCGGCCACCGTCGTCAAGAGCGAGGACGAGAAGATCGGCCGCAACGACCCCTGCTGGTGCGGCAGCGGCAAGAAGTACAAGAAGTGCCACGGCGCCTGAGCGCCGCCGCGCCGCCGCCGCATCCCGCCTCCCAGTCGGCTCTGCCGCCGAGCCGACGACCTGTGGCCCGACCAGCCATCGGTGGGACTGGCGCTCGCTGTCGCGGGTGGCGACTGCCGCCCGTACTGGCCGGACCAGTTACGATCACCGCGTCATTCGGGGGTCTCCGGAGCTCAGGTGCGCATGTGGCGCACTCGAGAGAAAGGTCGAAGTGAAGAGACTCGCAACCGCGTCACGGACGCTCGCCCTCGCCGCGGCCGCCCTCGCCGCAGCCGCCCTCGCCGCCCCGGCGGGCGCCGCCGCCGGGGACGCCGACACCGTGACCGTCTCCGGTCGCGCCTACACGTTCAACCACATGAGCGACTACATCCAGGGCGCCGAGATCAAGGTCCGCGAGATCCCCGGCCTCAGCGCCACCACCGACGCCAGCGGCGACTACGAGCTCGAGGTCCCCGACGACGCCAACGTCACCCCCTACATCGACCCGCCGGACGGCTGGAACGAGATCGACCTGCAGACCTTCCACACCCGCGGCGAGGACATCGAGAACGCGAACTTCCAGACGCCGGCCGATCTCGAGTACAACGCGCTCGCAGCGATTCTCTCGGTGCCTCGTGACGAGCAGACCGGCCGGCCCGTGCAGTGCGTGATCGTCACGACCGCCTCGGCCCGGAACGTGCGCGGCGTCGACTACGAGACCTTCCACGAGCGGACCCCGCACGGGGTCCCGGGAGCCACCTCGGAGGAGCTTCCGGCGCTGGACGGGCCGATCTACTTCAACGAGCACGTGATCCCCGATCCGTCGAAGACGGAGACCTCCGAGGACGGCGGCATCGTCTGGGGCGTCGTTCCGGCGGGGACCTACCGGATCGTGACGACGAGCCCGACCACCCGCTTCGCGAGCTTCCTCGCGACCTGCCGGGACGGCCGGATCGTCAACGCCAACCCGCCCTGGGGCGCCTACGAGCTCAGCCCCGGCGAGCAGCCGCTCGGCGCCAGCGTGGTCGCCGCCTCGGTGAGCGGAGCCGAGGGTCGGGCCGGCGGCCAGGGCCGCCGGGTCGCGGTCACGGTCGAGAGCGGCGAGGCGACGCGGGTCAACGCTGTCCTTCGTCAGGGCGGCCGGCGGGTCGGCCACATCCGCACCGACATCGGGGTCGGCACCGAGACCGTCAGGGTCCCGGTCCGCCGGCGGGCGAGCCGGGGTTCGGCGACGGTCAGCGTCCGGCTCCGCGACGCCGCCAAGGACCGGGTCAGCACCGACCACCGGGTCGTCCTCCCCCGCCCCTGACCCCGGGGGTGGGTCATCCGGCCTGCACACGTCGCAGTTGAGATGACCCGGGGTGACCGATGCCGGGCCGGCCCGCGGAGCCCTCAGCCGCCGGGCGCGGCGCCCTCGGGGTCTGGATCGACCGCGTGGGCAAGCAGACGCTCGATGCCGACGAGCTCGAGCGCGCGCTCGTGGGTCGCCGCGAGGACGACGCCGGGAGCGCAGCCGGC
>CAZTGN010000244.1:0-3959 GCA_964613275.1 uncultured Conexibacter sp.
TGCTCGGGCAGCGCGGCCCGCGGGGGCGGCGCCGGGTCGGCGATCACCGAGACCGTCTCGGCGACGCTGCGCGAGATGGCGTGGTCGCCGTCGGCGGAGCTGATCACGACCTCATCGTCGTCGGAGCTCTTGACCGTGGCCTTCAGGTCGGGCTCGATGCCGGCGCCGCGGAGGTAGTGGAGGAGCTCCTCGGCCTCGTTCTCGAAGCGCAGGATGCGGACCTCGGCGCCGACCTCGCAGTCGGCGAGCAGCGAGCCGCGAACCCGGTCCGCGAGGATGATCGGATGGCCGTGCGGGCAGGTCTTGGCGTCGCCGATCGCGGCCATCATCCGCTCCTCGAGCCGCGGCGACATCGCGTGCTCCATGCGCTCGGCCTCCTCGTGGACCTCGTCCCAGGGGATGCCGAGGACGTCGGTGAGGAAGCGCTCGATCAGCCGATGACGGCTGACGATCGCCTCCGCGTGCTTGCGGCCGTCCTCGGTGAACTGCAGCGACTTGTCGGGCCGGCGGGCGATGTAGCCGTCGTCGATCAGCCGACCGACCATCTCGTGCACGCTCGGCGGCGAGAGCTGCATCGCCCGGGCGACGTTGGCGCCGGTCATCGGCAGCTCCGCCTCCTGCAGCCAGAACAGGGTCTGCAGGTACTCCTCCTCGGCGTCGGTGGCGTGATGCTCCCTTCCTGTCATTGACCCAGCGTACCCTGCCGGCGAGGGAGGGCTACGGCCGCTACTCGAACGTGCGCCGCTGCGCCAGCCGCAGGAGCAGGGCGAGCGCCGGCACGACGATGAGCAGAGCGGCGATGAAGACGACGATCAGGGCTGTCAGCGCCGCGCCGGCGGCGGCGCCCGCCTCGACCGTCAGCGTCTCCGGCAGCAGGTAGGGGTACTGGGCCACCGCCCAGCCGGCGACGAGGGTGACGACCGCGCAGATCGCCAGCGGTCGCAGCGCCCGCGACCAGCCGCGCAGGAGTCCGGTCAGGGTCAGGGCCCCGAAGACGACCGAGGCGATCATGAGCGGCAGGCCCTCGTCGAGCAGGCCGTCGAAGATCGGGCGGGCGTCGGCGCGGAGGACGGCGAGCCCGATCGCCGCGATCGCGCCGGTCGCAACGGCGGCGGCGATCGAGCGGCGCAGGAAGTAGTCGGCGAGCTCGTCGTCGCCGGCGCGTCGGCAGTCGTCGAGCAGGAAGACGGCGGCGACGTAGGCGCAGCTCGCGACGAAGAGGACACCGACGAGCAGCGGCAGCGGACCGATCCAGCCGAGCGCGTCGCCCGACCCGCCGGCCTCGACCTCGCCGGCGGCGATCGCGCCAACGACGCAGCCGAGGAAGAACGGCGTGATCAGCGACGAGACCGCGAAGACGGCGTGGGCGCGATGAGCGCCCGCGCCTCCGAGGGCGTGTCCGAAGGCGAAGCCGGAGCCGCGGAGGACGATGCCGGTCGCGGCCAGCGCGAGCGGCACGTACAGCGTCTCCATGATCGGTGCGAACGCGTCCGGAAAGCCGGTCCAGAGGACCACGAGGGTGAAGATCAGCCAGACGTGGTTGGCCTCCCAGACGGGGCCGAGCGAGAGCGCGACCCGCTGCTCGACCCGCTCGCGCAGGCCGCGGTCGCGGGACCGCGCGGCGAGCAGCTCCCAGACCCCGGCGCCGAAGTCGGCGCCGCCGAAGATCGCGTACAGGGTCGCCCCGGCGGCGAGGATCGCCGCGACGACGTCGGGCTTGCTCATCGCCGATCCTCGCTTCCCGCCCGCGTCGGCGCCGGCGGGCCGTAGGGCAGGCCGGCGCCGATGTCGGCCTCCGGATCCCGGCGGCTCGCGATCCGGCGCAGGGCCACGACCGAGACGGCGCCGAGCGCGGCGTAGAGGACGATCGCGCCGGCGAGCACGAACCAGAGGCCGCCGGCGCCGGTGACCGCGTCCTCGGTCCGCATCAGCCCGTTGACGATCCAGGGTTGGCGGCCGACCTCGGTGACGATCCAGCCGGACTCCATCGCGATCACCGCGGCGAGGCCGCTGACCGCGACGGCGCGCAGGAACCACCTCGTCTCCGGGAAGTCGCGGCGCCGCCACCAGGCGACGGCGAGCCAGGCGCCGAGCGCGAGCAGCGCGAAGCCGATCCCGACCATCGCGTCGAAGGCGAGGTGGAGCATCGTGTGCGCGGGCGGCTCCTCGTCGTCGGGGATCTGATCGAGGCCGGTGACGACCGTGTTTGTGCTGAAGCCGACGAGCAGCGAGTCGAGCCCGGGGATGCCGATCCCCCACTTGACGCCCTCGTCGGTGCAGATGCCGCCGATCCACTCGGTCTGGTCCGGCCCCGTCTCGTCGATGCACTCGAACGCGGCGAACTTGGCCGGCTGGTGGTCGGCGACGCCGCGGGCGGCCACGTCGCCGACGAAGATCTGGACCGGGGTCAGGATCGCCGCGACCGTGAGCGGGATCAGCAGGCCGAGGCGGTGGCGGCGGTCGCTCCGCTTGGCCGGGTTGCGAAGGATCGAGACGGCATAGACGGAGGCGAGCCCGAAGCCGACGACCATGTAGGCGGCGAGCAGCATGTGTGGGAACTCGTAGACCGTCGCCGGGTTGAGGAGCGCGCCCAGCGGCTCGACGCCGGTCGGGTTGCCGGCGGCGTCGAGCTCGAAGCCCTGCGGCTGGTTCATCCATGAGTTGACGGCGACGACGCTGAACGCGCCGCCGACCCCGGCGACGACGATCGGCACCCCGGTCCACCAGTGCTTCCAGCCCTCGATCCGCTTCCAGCCGTAGATGTAGATCGCGATGAAGATCGCCTCGGTGAAGAAGAAGATCCCCTCGATCGCGAAGCCGGTGCCGAACACGTCCCCCCAGCGCTCCATGAACCGCGGCCACAGCAGCCCCATCTCGAACGAGAGGACGGTGCCGGTGACGGCACCGACCGCGAACAGCACCGCCGCCGCCTTCGACCACCGCCGGGCGAGGTCGAGCGCGACCTCATCGCCCGAGCGCCGGCCCTTGAACTCGGCGATCAGCATCATCGCCGGCAGCGCCACGCCGACGCAGGCGAGGATGATGTGGAAGCCGAGCGTGAACGCCATCAGCTCCCGCGCGGCAAGCAGGTTGTCGGCGATCGGGATCGAGGGGACGAGGCTCACCGGCGGCAGCCTATCCCGCGGCGCCGCCGGCCCTCGGGGGCCCGTGCCCCGGCGGCCGGCCTGCGGCTACCCGCGCTTCGTCGTCGTGAAGCCGGCCGCCTCGCCGCGGATGAAGACCTCGGTCCGCAGCTTGGCGAGCGCGTGCCGGCCGCCGAACAGCTTGCGGCCGCGCTTGCTCAGCTTCAGCTTCAGCGCCTCGGTGTCGCCGGCGGCGACGCGGATGTCCTCGCCGCGGGCGATCACCGCGCCCCTGCCGCGCGCGTTCTTGCCCTTCGGCGCCCCGACCAGCTTCAGCCGCGCCTTGCGGCAGCTGTAGCTGGCGTCGCCGTCGCAGCCGACCTTCACGCGCAGCTTCCGCCCCTTCGCGGTCGGCTTGCCGCCGAGCTCGAGATCGCCGCGGATCGCGACCGCGCCGACCGCCTCGTAGCCGGGGGCGAGCGCGACGCCGGGACGCTCGGGCAGCACCTTCGGCGCCGGGTCGGTGACGAGGCCGCCGAGCGAGCCCGGCGACTCGAGCACCGGCACGCGGAGGTCGACGTCGTCGATCGTCACCGGCCGCTGGTCGTTGGAGGGTCGCCCGTAGTTGACGAGGAAGCCCGGCGTCTTCTGGCCCGCGTCACGGGGTAACAGCTCGAGCCGCAGGACGTGGCCCTGCTCGACCTTCCAGCCGTTCGCGAAGGTCTGGAAGACCTGCAGGCCGTGGTCCTCGGGTCGCCAGAGGCCGCGCTCGACCAGCGTCTTCTCCGTCCCGTCGGGGGAGACGTCGACGAGCCGGACCGCGACCGCGGAGGTGTCGTCGCCCTCCGGCAGCGTCACCCGGGCGATCAGCGTCGC
>CAZTGN010000245.1:0-3934 GCA_964613275.1 uncultured Conexibacter sp.
CAGCTCCGCCGGCCGCTCGTCCTTGTATCGCTGTGGCTTGAGATCGGACATCCCGTGGTCGCGGCGCCCGCGGCGCCACCATTCCTACCCCCGCGGCGGACCCCGGTTACCGCGGTGTGGCGACGGGGGCCAGCGCCGGGTCGTCCTCGTGCTCGCGGAAGAACGAGACCATCGCCGGCGCGTACTCGCGGAAGCCCGGGCAGCGCAGGCCGGTGGCGGCCAGCAGCTCGCCGGCACGGCGGGTGTCGTAGCTCACCGGGTGGTTGAGATAGCGGATCGACTCCGGCGGAACGCCGCCGTAGAAGTCGCGCACCGGCCGCAGCCGCAACGCCGCGGCGACAAGCCGCGGCGGCACCCGGTAGGAGGCGCGCTTCGCGCCGTAGAGCCCGGCGAGGAGCTCGAACATCGCGGCCGCGCTGAGCGGCTCGGGGTCGCAGAGGTGCACCGTCTCGCCGGCGGCCGCCCCGAGCCGGCCGAGCTCGACCATCGCGGCGACGATGAAGTCGACGGGGACCACGTTGAACGGCGTCTCGCCGCGGCCGATGTTGGGAGCCGGCATCCCCCGCGCGGCGCTCGCTGCGATCGCACGGAGCGCGTAGTAGGGGCCGTCGAACTTCTGGGTCTCGCCGGTGCGCGAGTCGCCGACGACGATCGCCGGCCGGAAGATCGTCGTCGGAATCCGCTCGAGCTCGCTGCGGACCCAGAGCTCGGCCTGGAACTTCGTCGACTCGTAGTGGTTCTTGAAGCCCTGGCCGCGGTCGAGCTCGTGCTCGTAGACGACGCCGGTGCGGTCGCCGGCGACGTAGGCGGTGCTGACGTAGTTGAGCCGCTCGAGCCGGTCGGCAGCCCGGCAGAACGCGAGCACGTTTCCGGTCCCCTCGACGTTGACGCGGTGGGCGATCGGAGCCGGCACCGCGAGGTCGTAGATGGCCGCCAGGTGATGGACGACGGTCGCCTCGGCGGCCAGCCGCCCGTAGCTGTCGGCGCCGAGCGCGAGCTGCGGGTCGGTGATGTCGCCGGGGAGGACCTCGATCCGCGGGCCACCGTCGAGCGCGAGCGCGGCCTCACGGGCCGTCTCGACCAGGCGCGGCTCGACGAGCGCGATGACGCCGTCCTCGGCCTCACGCTCGAGCAGAGCCGCGACCAGCCGCCGACCGATGAAGCCGGGGAAGCCGGTGACCAGATGGGTGCTCACGGCGGCATCCTATGTCGTGGGGCGGGCCCAGTCGCGCGCCCGGACGAGCGCCTCGTGCCAGCGATCGAGCAGGGTCTCGCGGCGGTCGGCCGTCATCCGCGGCTCGTAGGCGACCCGCTGCCGCCACATCGAGGCGACCGCCTCGCGGTCCCGGATGCCGACGGCGATCCCGGCCAGGTGGGCGGCGCCGAGCGCCGTCGTCTCGGCGATCTCGGGGACGATCACCGGCGCCCCGAGGACGTCGGCCTGGAACTGCATCAGCCACTCGTTGGCGACGGCGCCGCCGTCGGCGCGGAGCGCGCTCAGCCGCTCGCCCGAGGCCGCCTCCTGCGCGCGGACGGCGTCGACCGTCTGGTAGGCGATCGCCTCCAGGGTCGCCCGGGCCACCTGGGCGCGCCCGGTGCCGCGGGTCAGCCCGATCAGCATCCCGCGTGCGTAGGGGTCCCAGTGCGGCGAGCCGAGCCCGGTCAGCGCCGGGACGAAGTAGACGTCGTCGTTCGTGTCGAGCGAGGCGGCCAGCGCCGCGGTCTCGGCGGCGGAGTCGATCAGCCCGAGGCCGTCGCGCAGCCACTGCACCGCGGATCCGGTCACGAAGATCGCCGCCTCGAGCGCGTATGTCGTGTGCCCGCCGATACCCCAGGCGATCGTGCCGAGCAGTCCCTCGGCCGGCCCGGGCGCCCGCTCGCCGCTGTTGAGGAGCACGAAGCTGCCGGTCCCGTAGGTGTTCTTGGCGTCGCCGGGGGCGTGGCAGGCCTGGCCGAACAGCGCCGCCTGCTGGTCTCCCGCGATCCCGGCGACCGGCACCTCGCCGCCGAACTCGCTCGTCGTCCCATAGACCTCCGCCGAGCCGCGTGGGTCCGGCAGCGAGCCGGGATCGATGCCGAGCAGATCGCAGAGGTCGGGATCCCATTCGCCGCGGTGGATGTCGAGCAACATCGTCCGCGACGCGTTCGAGAGGTCGGTGACGTGGACCCCGCAGAGCTTGTGGACGAGCCACGAGTCGATCGTGCCGAAGCGGGCATCGCGGGCTCCGTCGACGTTCGCGAGCAGCCATTCGATCTTGGTGCCGGAGAAGTAGGGGTCGATGACGAGGCCGGTGCGCTCGCGAACGAGATCGGTGTGGCCGGCGGCGATCAGCTCGGCGCAGCGGTCGGCGGTGCGCCGGTCCTGCCAGACGAGCGCGTGGTGGATCGGCTCGCCGCTTGCCGGATCCCAGGCGACGACCGTCTCGCGCTGGTTCGTGATCCCGATCGCATCGAGGGCGTCGCCCTCGATGCCGGCGTCGGCCAGCGCCTCGCGCCCGACCGCACGGGTCACCTCCCAGATCTCATTCGCGTCGTGCTCGACCCAGCCCGGCCGCGGGAAGTGCTGGGCGAGCTCGGAGTAGGCACGGCCGGCGATCCGGCCGTCGCCGTCGAAGACGATGCAGGTCGAGCCGGTGGTTCCCTGGTCGATCGCGAGGATCACGCCA
Organism: uncultured Conexibacter sp.; assembly: GCA_964613275.1. Lineage (GTDB taxonomy): Bacteria > Actinomycetota > Thermoleophilia > Solirubrobacterales > 70-9 > RHKX01. Next base: position 2,667 of record CAZTGN010000245.1, read on the forward strand.
CGGCGAGCGTAGATAACTGCGCGACTCGCAGCCCCCTGGGCTGCTCGACTGCGCCGGGCCGTCGGGTCACGCCCCGACGGCCCTCCCGGGGGATGACCGCGCGACTCGCAGTCCCCTGGGCTGCTCGACTGCGCCGGGCCGTCGGGTCACGCCGATCCCACGCGAGGTCAGGCCCGATCACCCGGCGCCGGGCGGCGGAGCGGCGCGGCGGCGATCGCGACCGGCGGCGGCGATGTCGCGGAGCTGGCGGCCGCGATGGACGAACCCGGAGAGGCTCTTGCCGGTCGCCCGGTGGGCGAGATCGAGCTCGATCTCGACGACGCTGTAGCCGGCGCGGACCGCGTCGACGGTCATCCCGACCTCCATCCCGTAGCCGGGCGCAAACGGCAAGAGCTCGGCGAGGACGCCGGCCCGAAGCGACCGCTGGCCGGAGATCGGCGCCGTCGTCTCGAGCCCGCAGCGGCGGCGGATCGCCCACCGCGCGTAGCCCTTCGCGAGGCCGAGGCCGCCCCCGACCTTGCGCTCGAAGGCGGCGATCGCGAGATCGGCCTCGCCGGCCTCGACCGCTTCGATCAGCGGCGCCAGCCGACCGGCGGTCGCGGCGAGATCGCCGTCGCAGAGCAGCACTACCGCGTCCGGGGCGAGCCCCTCGAGCGCCGCCGTCGCGGCGGCGGTGACGTTGCCGCCCTTGCCGTGCGGGCGGTTACGGCCGACGACCGTCGCGCCGGCGGCGAGGGCGGCGTCGCGGGTGCCGTCGCTGGAGGCATCGTCGGCGACCCAGAGCTCGATCCCCGCGACAGCCGCCCGCAGCGCCTCCAGCGTCGCCCCGATCCGGTCGGCCTCGTCGCGGGCCGCGACGATCGCGACCCGCCCCCACCGCGCCGCCTCGCCGCTCTCGGGTTCCGCCGCCACCGGCGACTATTCTGCCGCCCCGTGCCGGACATCCCCGCCCACGTCACCGGAACCGTCTGGAAGATCGAGGTCGCCGTCGGCGACGAGGTGGCCCTCGACGACACCGTCGTCATCCTCGAGTCGATGAAGATGGAGATGCCGGTCGAGGCCGAGGACGCCGGCACCGTCGCTGAGATCCGCTGCGAAGAGGGCCAGTCGGTCAGCGAGGGTGACGTGCTCGTCGTCCTCGAGTAGCGGGAGAACGTACGAAAGTGGGCGTATAGCGCCCCCGTTCGTGCATTCCCGGCGACACCTCCGGTCCATGCGCTCCCGGCGGCACCTCCGGTCCGTGCGCTCTCGGCGACACCTCCGGTCCG
>CAZTGN010000246.1:0-3906 GCA_964613275.1 uncultured Conexibacter sp.
GACCCCGCCCAGCATCCCCGCCTCGCTCTCCTGCAGCCCGCCCCGCTCCTTGCCGCGGCTGATCAGGATGCGGAGCTCCTCGGGCGAGGTCTCGTCGCCGGGCACGATCGGGATCCGGAGGACCTTCTCGACGAGCCAGCGGGCGGGCGGATTGGTCATCGCGATCAGCGGGGTGAATGCGACCCGGAAGAACTGCATGGACCTGCCGATCAGCATCAGCAGGCTCTCGGCGCGGGCGATGCCGACCATCTTCGGCCCCTGCTCGCCGAGGATGACGTGCCAGAGGGTGACGATCACGTAGGCGATCACGATCGCGATGGCGAGCGCCGCCGCGTGCCCGAGCCAACCCTCCAGGACCGGCTCGATCAGCGATGCGATCGCCGGCTCGCCGAGGAACCCGATCGCCAGTGAGGCGAGCGTGATCCCGACCTGCGAGGTGGCCACGTACTCGTCGACCCGATCGAGCTGCTCGAGCGCGACCCGGGCCCGCTTGTCGCCGCCGTCGGCGAGCTGCTGCAGCCGGGACGGGCGCGAGCGGACGACCGCGAACTCGGCGGCGACGAAGTACCCGTTGACGAGGACGAGCAGGAAGACGACGAGGAGGAGCAGGACCTCGGTCATCGCCGCTCACCGCCGCCCGCGTGCGACCTGCGCCCGCGGCGGCCCCGACCCACCGGCCCCCGGCGGGGAGCTTGGAGCCCGGTACTTCGAGGTAGGTCGTCGTCAATCACGGGGCGACGCCGCAAGAGTAGATGATCGATCCGTGGGACCGTGCCCGCGATCGATCCGTGGGGCCGTGCCCGCGCGGACACGGCATCGAGCCGGGCGCGCTGGTAATACGGTGGTCGCGATGGACCAGTCCGAAGCCCCCTACCTCGACGCCCTCGTCAAGTACGCGGCCACCGATCCCGGCCGCTTCAACATCCCCGGCCACAAGGGCGGGGCCGGTGCCGACCCCGGGCTGCGCGCGGCGATCGGCGACGTCGCGCTGCGCCTCGACATCCCCTCCGGGATCGAGGGGATCGACGTCGGGACCGACCCGCTCGAGATCCCCTTTCAGCGGGCGCAGCGGCTCGCGGCGGACGCCTGGGGGGCCCGCCGGAGCTGGTTCGTCCTCAACGGCGCATCCGGCGGCAACCACGCGATCTGCATGGCGCTCGCCCACCTCGGCACCGACGCAGTCGTCCAGCGCAACGTCCACTCCTCGGTCATCGACGGGCTCGTGCTCAGCGGGCTGCGTCCGCTGTTCGTGGCGCCGGAGATCGACGACGACCTCGGCGTCGCCCACTGCGTGATGCCGGCGATGCTCGAGCGGGCACTGTCGGAGCGACCGGATGCGGTCGCCGCCTTCATCGTCTCGCCGACCTACTTCGGCGCCGTCGCCGATGTCGGCAGCCTCGCGGCGGTCGCCCACGCCCACGACGTCCCGCTCGTCGTCGACGAGTCCTGGGGCGCCCACCTCGCCTTCTCGGGCCTGCTGCCGGCGAACGCGCTCGAATGCGGCGCCGACGTCGTCCTCAACTCGGTCCACAAGCTCGGCGGCAGCATGACCCAGTCGGCGATCCTCCACGTCGGCGCCGACGCCGCACATCCGCGCGGTCGCGTCGACGAGACCCTGGTCGACCGCTCGGTGACGCTCGTCGAGTCGACGAGCCCGAACTCGCTGCTGGGCGCCTCGCTCGATGCCGCCAGACGCCACAACGCGACGCTCGGCGAGGCGCTCCTGGCCGAGACGATCGGCTCGCTGCGGGAGCTGCGCCGCGAGATCCGCGGGATACCCGGCCTCGATGTTCTCGGCGAGGAGATCACGAAGTCCGACAGCGTCCACGCCTGGGACCCGCTCCGCGTCTCGATCGACGTCCGCGGGACCGGGGTCACCGGCAACCGGATCGCCCGCTTCCTGCATGAGCGCCACGACATCTGGTTCGAGCTCTACTCGGCGAACGTCGTCGTCGCCGTCTTCGGGATCGGCGAGAACGTCGCCGCGACCGGGGCCCGGCTCCTCGCCGGCCTCCGCGACGCCGCCGCCGCGCTGCACGGCGATCCCGGCGCGGAACGAGAGCCGTTCGCGCCGCTGCCGCCCTGGGGGCCGACCGAGATGACTCCCCGGCAGGCCTTCCTCGGCCCCCAGCAGACGGTGGCCTTCGACGCGGCCGAGGGCCGGATCGCCGCCGAGTCGCTCGCCGCCTACCCGCCGGGCGTGCCGAACGTGCTCCCCGGCGAGCGCCTCAGCCGCGCTACCCTCGACTTCGTCGCGGACTCGCTCGCCCACGGCGGCCAGGTCCGCGGCGCCAGTGACCGGACGCTGAAGACGATCAGGGTGGTGATCGAATGAGCTCCGACCCCGACGCGATCCCCTGGGGCGCCGACTCCGAGTACGGGCGCCTCCACGACGTCCTGCTCGGCCCGCCCGCCAACTTCCGCTGGCTGCCGACGAGCGCGATCTCGAAGTCGACCCTCGCCGAGGGACGCTCGTTCAGCGGCGCCGACGCGCTCGCCCAGCACGCCGAGATGGTCGCCGCCTACGAGGGCGCCGGCGTCCGCTGCCACTTCCTCGAGCCCGACCCGGCGCTCCCCTACCAGGTGTTCGCGCGCGACTCGAGCGTGGCCACCCCGGACGGCGCCATCGTCACCCAGCTCCACCAGCAGTGGCGCCGCGGCGAGTACGCGCCGGTGATCCGCTTCTACCGGGAGGCGGGCATCCCGATCTTCGGGATGATCACCGCGGCGGCGCTCGAGGGCGGCGACGTGATCATCGTCGAGCCGGGCCGGATGCTGATCGGCAACGGCGAGGAGCGCACCGAGGCGCCGGCGGCGCGGCAGCTCGCCGGGTGGATGGAGGAGCTCGGCTGGGAGGTCCGGATCGAGATGATCCCGAGCCAGTTCGTCCACATCGACGTGCTCGTGTCGATCCTCGGGCCGAAGCTCGCGGCCGTCTGCGTCGACGTCGCCGGCGCCGGCCTCGTGCGCTGGCTCCGCGACGCCGGCTTCGAGATCCTCGAGGTGCCGGTCGCCGAGGCGTTCGCGCTCGGCGTCAACGCGATCTCGCTCGGCGACGACCGGGCGCTCTCCAGCGAGTACTCGAAGAGCCTCAACGAGCAGCTCCGCGCTCGCGGCATCGAGGTCTATGACCCCGACCTGAGCATGTTCACGCTCGGCGGCGGCGGCGCCCACTGCCTCGGCCAGGCGCTGCGCCGGGAGCGCGTCGGGTGAGCGAGGGGGCCCGTCCCGGGGTGCCGGCGATCGACGCCGCCCGGGTACTGGCCGACCTCGACGCCCTCGCCGAGCTGACCGGCGGCCCGGCCGGCGCCCGCCGCGTCTGCTGGACGGGGGAGTGGCAGGCGGCGCGCGGGCTCCTGCGTGAGCGCCTCGGCGAGATCGGCGTCGAGGACGTCGAGGTCGACGAGGCCGGCAACCTCTGGGCCCGCCTGCCCGGCTCCGACCGCGACGCCCCCGCGCTGGCGATCGGCTCCCACCTCGATTCGGTCCCGGCCGGCGGGCCGCTCGACGGAGCGCTCGGCGTGATCGCCGGGCTCGGCGTCCTGCGCGCCTGGACAACGGCCGCGGACCCCCCGCCCCGGGACCTCGTCCTGATCGACTTCGCCGACGAGGAGGGCTCGCGCTTCGGCCGCAGCCTGTTCGGCAGCTCGGCGCTCGCGGGGACCCTCGAGCCGGTCGGGCTCGAGCGGCTCGTCGACGCCGACGGAGAGACGATCGGCGCCGTGCTCGCGGCCGCCGGCGTCGAGCTCGGCCGCGCGCCCGAGGCGCACCGGCGGCTGAACGGGATCGGTGCCTACCTCGAGCTCCACATCGAGCAGGGCCCCGTCCTCGCGGACGAGGGCTCGAGCTGCGCGGCCGTCTCCGGCTGCGCCGGAGTCGAGCGGCTCCGGATCGACTTCGAGGGCC
>CAZTGN010000247.1:0-3893 GCA_964613275.1 uncultured Conexibacter sp.
GTATCCGACCCAGAGCGAGCAGGCGGGCCCGAACGCCAACCTCGACAAGGACCCCCCGATCAGGCGCGTCGTCGTCCAGCAGGCGCGGATGTTCTCGTCGGTCTGCGACGTCTACGCCCCGATGTACAGGCAGGTGACGCTGAACGGCGACCAGACGGAGCTGAACGAGAGCGTCGAGATCGCCTACCGGAGCGCCAGGGCGGGCTTCCGGGACTACCTGCGCAGCTACAACGACGGTCGCGGCTTCATCCTGCTCGGCCACTCCCAGGGGGCGGCGCACGTCGCCCGGCTGATCGAGGAGATCGTCGATAGGCGCCCGGGGCTGCGGAAGCGCTTCGTCGGGGCGATCGCCCCCGGCGCCAACATCAGCGTCCCGATCGGTGAGGACGTGGGCGGCCTGTTCGAGCATGTGCCGGCGTGCACCGAGGTCGGCCAGTACGGCTGCGTCGTCGCCTACTCCACCTTCAACGACGTGCCCGGGGCGGCGGCGCCGTTCTCGCGGCTCGACGTCGGCTACTGGATCTATCCCGACCCGCGGCCCGACTCCGAATCCTTCGAGGTCATGTGCACCAACCCCGCCCTCCTCGACGGCGGCGGGGACACCCTCGAGCCGCTCGTCAACTTCGACTACCTGGCCGGGGTGCCCGCCGCGGAGACGGCGAGCCCGTGGCGCGGCATGCCGGACTACTACCGGGCGGAGTGCAAGCGGCAGGGCGGCGCCCACTGGCTCAACCTGTCCAAGGTCGGGCTCGCCGGCGATGCCCGGCCCGACATCGGGGCGACGGTCGCCGACGGCTCCAACTACCACGTGCCGGAGGTCAACCTCGCCGAGGGCAACCTGCTGCGGATCGCGCAGCTGCAGACCGATTCGTACGAGGCCGGGCAGCGCAGGCTCGCCGCGAAGCTGCGCTCGCTGAACGCCAGGCTCGGCGCGGCCAAGCGGCGGCTCGCCTCACACCGGAAGGCGATCGGGGGGCTGGCGCGGAAGCTGCGGGAGGCCGACGGAGGGGAGCATCGGCGGGAGTTGAGGCGGCGGGTGAAGGCGCACCGGAGGAAGGCGGCGGCCGCTCGCAAGTCGATCAGGTCGCTGAAGGAGCGGATCGCCACGGTCGAAGAGCGGCTCGCCTGAGCGGCCCGACCGGAGGCATGGGCGCGTCAGGCGACGCCGGCCGGCGAGCGAGGCGCGCCGGCGCGCCGGCGGCCCCGCCGGCGGCGGATCCGGTATGCGACGCCGGGTGGCTCCGGCGGCGTGGCGGGGGCCGGGAGGGGCCGACGCGGCGCTTCGACGTCGTCGCGGGCGACGTCGTCGTCGAGGCTCGACCGCAGCAGCGCGACGAGGGTGCGGATCTCGCGCCCGGTCGCGGGTCGGGGTCCGTCGGCGTCGGTGTAGCGGTCCCAGCTTCGGGCGAAGCTGGCGAGGTCGATGCGGCCGCCGCTGCGGTGGGCAGCGAGCATCGGGCAGATGCCGCCGCTCGCCGGGTCGGTGTAGGCGCCGACGATGATCGTGTTGGACTCGATCCCGTGCAGCATCGCCGCACGGGCGTGCGGCGGCATCGCCTCGACCGCCGCTCGCAGGCGCATGCAGGCATTGCGGGGGCGTCGCTTGACGCGTCGCAGCATCGCGACTGCGATGGTGACGCGAGCGGCGCCGGCGGGCGGGATCGCGGCGGGCGTCCGGGATCGGGCTTGCAGGGCCGGCGTTGAGGGCGATCGTCGCGGCATTCGGCGACGCCGGCCACGCATTCCCGGCGATCGCGCTGGCGCGGGCGCTGGCAGCGCGCGGGCACGAGGTGGCGGTCGAGACGTGGGAGCGCTGGCGGGAGCCGGTCGAGGCGCTCGGGCTGCGCTTCGCGGCGGCCGAGGAGTACGAGGTCTATCCGCCGCCGCCCCCGGGCGAGGGCGCCGGCGCCGGCGAGGCGGCGCTGGCGATGATGCCGCTGCTCGAGGAGCTCGAACCCGACGTCGTCGTCGTCGACGTCCTGACGCTGGCGCCGACGCTGGCGGCAGAGATCCGGGGCGTGCCGCGGGCGACGCTCGTCCCCCACCTGTACCCGGTGCACGAGCCCGGGATGCCGTTCTTCGGGATCGGCGCGGAGCCACCGCGGACGGCGCTCGGCCGGCGCGCTTGGCGGGCGGCGCTGCCGGCGCTCGAGACGGGGCTCCGGATCGGGCGGCGGGAGCTCAACGAGACCCGTGCCCGGGTCGGGCTTGCCCCGCTCGAGCGCTTCCACGGCGGGATCAGCGAGCGGCTCGTCATCGTCGGGACCTTCCCGCAGCTCGAGTATCCACGGGACTGGCCGGCTGAGGTCGTCGTGACCGGGCCGCTCGAGTTCGAGCTGCCGCATCCGGCGATCGAGCTGCCGGCCGGTGAGGAGCCGCTCGTCCTCGTCGCGGCGAGCACCGCCCAGGACCCGGGGTGCGAGCTGATCCGGCGCATCTTCGACGGACTTGCCTCGGAGCCGGTGCGGGTGGTGGCGACGACGAACGGCCACCGCCCCGCCCGCCCGATCGAGGTCCCGGCGAACGGGGTCCTCGTCGAGTGGCTCTCCTACTCGCAGGCGATGGCAGCGGCCGACGTCGTCGTATGCCACGGCGGCCACGGCACCCTCGCCCGCGCGCTCGCCCTCGGCAAGCCGCTGCTGGTCTCCCCCGCGATCGGCGACATGGCCGAGAACGCGGCCCGCGTCGCCTGGGCGGGCGCCGGGCTCACCGTCCCCGGCCGGCTTCGCCGCCCCGCGACCCTGCGATGGGCGGTCCGGACTCTCCTCGAGGATGGCGCCTACCGCACCGCGGCCGAGCGGATCGCCGCCGGCTCGTGGGCCCGCGGCGGCGCCGAGCGGGCGGCGGTGGCGGTCGAGGGCATGGCGTGATGATGGGCGGGCGCGTCTACAATGCGCGCGCGATCATTCGGTCAGGCCCTTACCGTTGCGATCGAATTCGTGAATCTGATCCCCGGTGGTGTAATGGCAGCACTCGAGATTGTTAATCTCGCTGTCCTGGTTCGAGTCCAGGCCGGGGAGTCACCTCGATGGGCAGGCACGGATCGGCAGGCAACCGCGTGATTCCGGCCTCGACCTCCACGTGGCAGTTTGCGCACAGCAGCACGCACTTGGCCGCCTCCGCTCGGGCCGTCTGAATCCCAACGGTGTGACCCTTCTGCGCCAGCGAGAATCGCTTGGTGGCCGGTTCGACGTGATGGAACTGCAGCGCTCCGACAGCACGGTCGTAGCCGCATATCTGGCACCGGCCCCCGGCCTCCGCGACCAGGATGCGTTTGACCTTGCGACGGCGCTCGGCCACAGCGTCCTGGCGGCACTGACGGCATCGCCAGCTACCCCTCCGATCGAGGAGGAACTCGACAATGCCGTGGTGCCGGCACTTGCGGATCGCCCGCGTGTCGCCATTGCGCAGGCGCTCTTCAACATCGCCGCGCCTGATGTCCACCGGCCGAGGCAACCCGTACTTGCTGATCCAGTACTGCGCAGTCGTGATGCTGACCTCGAGCCGGGCGGCGATCTGCCCGAGCGTCATTCCTTCCATCACCAGCGGCGCAAGGATGGCTCGCCGGACGCCCCTACCGGGTCGATAGCGGTTGGAGCCGTTTGCCACCAGGCCGTGGCGCTTGACCCAGTAGCCGACCGTGCCGGGCTTCCTGCCGACGAGCCTGCCGGTCTCGATCAGCGACATGCCGTCGTCGAGGCATCTCTTCAGGACCTCCCTGTCCAAGCCCTTTGCCACCGGTCGATGGTGGCAGGTGGGTCAGACGGAGAAAGCGAACGTGTGTTTGGGTACGTCGATCAAGAGACGACCACACGGACCGCGGCGGCCAGGCCGTCGACGTCCTCGGTCGTCGTGTCCCACGAGCACATCCAGCGGACCACGCCGGCGGGCTC
>CAZTGN010000248.1:0-3864 GCA_964613275.1 uncultured Conexibacter sp.
CGCGGCGGCTTCGGCGGCGCCGGCCCCCGCGGCGGCTTCGGCGGCGCCCGCTTCGCCCGCGCCCGGGGCGGCTTCGCCCGCGCCCGGCCTCGTCGCGGGCGCTCCGGTGTCGGGATCCTCGCCGGCGGGGCGCTCGGGCGCTCCGGCGTCGCGACCGGCGATCGGATCCTCGCCGACGGGCCGCTCGGGCGCCGGCTCGCGATCGGCATCGACCTCGCGGCGGATCTCCTCCTCGAGGCGCGCGAACTCCTCGGTCAGCCCGAGGCCCTTGTCCTCGTGCTCCTCGAGCGGATCGACCCCGCCGTCGGCGCCCTGATCGCGATCGTCGCCGCTCACCCGATCGCCTCGCCGGCCGGCCGGCCGGCCACCGGCGCGCGCCGGGCGAAGTCGCCGAGGGTGCGCCGGTAGGCGCCGAGCGAGGCCACCGAGACCCACTCCTCGGGACCGTGGTGGCCGCCGCCGAGGGGGCCGAACTCGACCGCGGGAGTGCCGGCACGGATGAAGGCGACGGCGTCGGAGGCGCCGTCGCGGCCGATGCTGGTCACCTCGTCGGCGTGATTGGGGCGGGCGGCGTCGCCGAGGGCCCGCACGAACGGCGAGGCCGGGTCGACGTCGACGGGCGGCCAGCGGAAGGTCGAGACGACGTCGGTGTCGGGGATCGTCCCGATCTGCTCGAGGATCTCCTCCGGCTCCTGCTCGGGCAGGTAGCGGATGTCGACATCGATGACGCAGGTATCGGGCACTTTGTTCAAGGCGTCGCCGCCCGTGATCCGGCCGAGGTTGATCGACGGGCGGTCGAAGAGGTCGGAGGAATGCAGCGAGAACGGTAGCGACTCGATCGCGCGGAACACCGAGATCGCCTTGACGATCGCGTTGTCGCCCTTCCACGGCGTCGAGCTGTGGGCGGCGCGGCCGGCGACCTCGATCCGCAGCGCCAGGACGCCCTTCGCGGCGACGCCGATCAGCATGTCGGTCGGCTCGCCGGTGATCGCGAACCGGCCGGTGTAGCCGGCCTCGACGAGGACCGCGGTGCCGCGATCGTGCTCCTCGGTCGTCTCCTCGTCGGGGACCAGCGCGAGGACGACGCGGACGCCCCGCTGCTCGTGGAGATCGGCCAGGGCCAGCATCATCGCCGCGACGGCGCCCTTCATGTCGTAGGCGCCGCGGCCGTAGAGGCGGTCGCCGTCGAGGATCGGATCGAACTGCCCGGGCCGGGCCGGGACGACGTCGAAGTGGCCGTGGAGGATGATCGGCTCGAGCTCCGGCGGGCCGACCTCGGCGACGACGATCGGCAGGTCGCGGACGGTGAGCTGGCGGGTCGGAATGCCGCGGGCCTCGAGCCAGCCCTTGATGAACCCGGCGCAGAGGCGAATGCCCTCGGCGGTCGAGGTGTCGTAGCCGATCAGCTTCTCGGCGAGGATCCGCTCCTGCATCGGGAAAGCGTAGAACGCGGGCGGTCCCGTTGCGGCCGTGGACGGGGCGAGAGCCCGCCCACGGCCGGGGGAGCGAGGCGGCACCGGGGGGCGGCTCGCCGTCAATGCAACGAGCGTGCCGCCAGGCCGGTGACTCCTCGTCAACACGACGAAACCCACGCCATGGGTGGGAAAGGTCGAGTTGACCGAGGGTCAGCGGGGACGCGGCCGGCTGCGGCTGCCGGAGCCGGAGGTCGGGGCGGGGAGCCCGGTCAGCGGGAGCAGGTGTCGTCGCTGCTCGCTGGGCTGGCGTTGGCCGAGGCGGGATAGGCGTGGGTGACCTCGAGGAAGCCGCCCGGCAGCACGTGGACGGTCTCGCCCGGATGCGCGGCCATGCGCGAGGCGGCGCCGACGACGTTGATGTAGCGGCGGCCGGCGGCGACGTCGCAGGGCAGGATCGTCACGACGGCCGCGGCGGCCTCGGCCTCGCAGGTGTGATCGCAATTGCCGCCCGCGTTGCCGGTCTTGCCGGGGTCGTAGCTGTTCGAGATCAGGTAGCGCCCGTCGATCGCGGTCGGGCTGTCGCTGAGCACGATGTAGGAGGCGATGTCGGGGGCCTGCGGCAGGCGCTCGCGCACCCGTCCCTTCGCCTCGACCTCGAACTGGCGGCCCGCGAGGCTGCCGACGTCGTCCGCGGAGGCCAGCTCGACGCTGTAGACGACGCGCCGCACCTTGTTCTTGTTGCTCCGGTTCGGCAGCACCTTCAGCGTCTTCGTCTGCGCCGCGTCGTCCTGTGGCCTGCTGCCGACCTCGGGCACATCGGCGTCGGCCTGGATCCAGTACATCGCCGTGCCCTTCTGGGTCTCGACCGCGAGCACGTTGCAGCCCCTCGCCGTCGGCGGCTTGCAGCCGCGGGCCTCGGGCGCTCGCGCGGTCGCCTCGAGCACGACCCAGCGGTAGCGCGATGGATCGGTGCCGACGTCGGTCCGGTCGAGGACGATCTCCTCCTCCTGGGAGATCGTGCAGTGGTGGACCGCGGTCGTACAGCGGGTGCGCAGCGGCTTGCCGAACGGCTTGCCCGGGCCGCTCAGATCGGGCTCGTGCTCGCCGCCGACGAGCCGGAACGAGGTCTCGATCGCGACCGGGTCGTAGTCGTACTCACGGGTCCCCTGGCAGGCGGTGTGCCCGCGGTTGTTGGGGATGTAGTCGGTGATCGCGCACTTGGTCAGAGTCACCGTCGCGATCGCCCGCAGCCGCATCCCGTCCGTGAGCTCGCGGACCGGGGCCTGGTAGAGCGCCGTCGGGACGCCGGCGGCCGTGATCGGGATCCGCTGGTCCTCGGCGCCGGAGCTGGGATCGCCCCTGACCAGCCCCGGGTCGCCCTTCGGCCCCGTGTCGGCGCTGATCGAGACCTCGCCGGAGCCGCCTCCGCCTCCCCCGCAACCGAAGATCGCAATGGCGATCAGCGCCACCGTGGCGCCGGTCAGCTCGCGCTTGCGATCTCCAGGAATGCTTCGGCCCTGACCTTGTCCTGCTCGGCGATCTCGCGGGCGGCCGAGTCCTCCTCGGCCGCCTCGAGCCTTGCTTCGGCATCCTCGAGGCGGGCCTTGAGGTCGGCAACGTCGAGCGCCTCGGGGTCGATCGCCTCGCTGACGAGGACCGTCACCTTGTTGGCGAAGACCTCGAGCCAGCCCTCGGCGGCGGCGTAGCGTCTCGCCCCGGAGCCGTCGAAGTCGGACTCGGTCTCATAGAGGCGCATCTCGTGCGGGACGAGGCGGGCCAGCATCGGTGCGTGGCGGGCACGGATGCCGACCTCGCCGACCACCGTCCGGACCGAGACCTGGAACATCTCACCGTCGTGGACGGGCCCGTGCGGGGTCAGGACCTCGGCCCGGAATGTCCTCGGCTCCTCGGCCATCGTCAGGCGGCGGCGCCCGCCTCCTCCTTCTCGGACCGCTCCTCCGCCTCCTTCGCGGCGCCGGCGGTCTCCTCCTCGCCACGCCCCTTGGCGGCGTCGAGCACCTGCCCGATGGAGCCCTTCATGTAGAAGTCGCCCTCGGGGATGTCGTCGTATTCGCCGTCGACGAGGCTGCGGAAGCCGGCGACGGTCTCGGCGACCGGGACGACCTCGCCGGGACGGCCGGTGAACGCCTCGGCGACGTTGAACGGCTGGCTCAGGAAGCGCTCGATCTTGCGGGCGCGGTTGACCTGGAGCTTGTCCTCGTCGGAGAGCTCGTCGATGCCGAGGATCGCGATGATGTCCTGCAGCTCCTTGTAGCGCTGCAGCACCTGCTGGACGTCGGTCGCGGTCCGGTAGTGCTCCTCGCCGAGGATGTCGGCCTTGAGGATCGTCGAGGTCGAGTCGAGCGGGTCGACCGCCGGGTAGATGCCCTTCTCCGAGATCGCCCGCGACAGCGTCGTCGTCGCGTTCAGGTGCGCGAACACCGAAGCC
>CAZTGN010000249.1:0-3863 GCA_964613275.1 uncultured Conexibacter sp.
GAGCTTACGCCCCTCTCCCACGAGCACCACCAGGCCCTGGTGGTCGCGATGGGGCTGAAGCGGGCCGCGGGGCCCGATGCCGGAGACGCCTTCCTCGACTACCACGAGGAGACCGGCGCCCGCCACTTCGAGATCGAGGAGGCCGTCCTCCTCCCCGGCTGGCTCGCCGCGGACCCCGACGCCGAGGCGGCCGACGCCCATCGGGTCCTCGCCGAGCACCTCGAGATCCGCGCCGCCGCGTTGCGGATCCGCGACGGCGAGCCCACGGTCGAGGAGCTGCGGGCGCTCGGCGGGCTCCTCGAGCGCCACGTCCGCTTCGAGGAGCGCGAGCTCTTCCCGCGGATCGAGCGGCGGCTCGACGGCGATGCGCTGCACGCCCTCGGCGCCGCGATCGCCGCCGCCGAGGCCGGCTGACGCCCTGACCCGGACCGAGCCCACCGGCGAGCGACGAGAGCCGGCCGCGGTCCGGTCGGAAGTCGTCGCTCACGGGTGGGCCAGGGCAGCCGTCGGCAGGCTCAACCGCCGGCGGTGCGGCGGTACTTGCGGACCGCGAGCGGCGCGAAGATCGCGATCAGCGCCAGACACCAGACGACCGCGCCCCAGACGTTGTCGCCGGCCGGGACCCCGAGCCACAGCGCCCGCATCGCATCGACCACGATCGTGATCGGGTTGATCTCCGCGAACTCCTGCAGCCCCGCGGGCATCGAGGCGACCGGGACGAACGCCGAGGAGATGAAGGTGATCGGGAAGATGATCGTGAAGCCGATCCCGTTCGCCGCCTCGGGCGAGGAGACCGACATGCCGATCAGCGCGAAGATCCACGAGAACGCGTAGCCGAACAGCAGCAGCAGCGCGAACCCGCCGATGATCTCGAGCGCGCCCGTCCCGAACGAGAAGCCGATGATCAGGCCGGTGACGACGAGGACGACGATCGAGACGCCGTTGGTGACGACGTCGGCGAGCGTGCGCCCGGCGAGCACCGACGCCCGCGAGGTCGGCAGCGACCGGAAGCGGTCGATCAGGCCCTTCGTCAGATCCTCGGCGAGGCCGAGCGCGGTGACGAAGCCCCCGAATGCGGTGTTCTGGACGATGATCCCCGGGATCAGGAAGTCGATGTAGTCGAAGCCGGGCGTCGAGATCGCGCCGCCGAAGACGAAGGCGAACAGGAGCACGAACATGACCGGCTGGATCGTGAACCCGATCAGCAGGTCGGGCGAGCGCGGCAGCCGCACCAGGTTGCGCTCGGCGAGCACGAGGCTGTCGGAGACGAAGCGGGTCACGCCGCCACCTCCTCGCGGTCCTGCTCCGGCCCTCCGGACTCCTCCTCGCTCAGCTCCCGCCCGGTCAACGTCAGGAAGACATCGTCGAGGGTCGGGCGCCGGATCGCGACGTCGTCGGCGTCCACCCCCGCGCCGTCGAGCCGCCGCGCCGCCTCCATGATCCTCCCCGCCTCCGAATCGACCCGGACGCTGACCCTCGCGTCCTCGATCGTCGGCCCCTCCTCCGACATCGATGCCAGCGCCGCCGCCGCGGCGGCGGCCTGCGAGCGGTCGGTCAGGTGAGCCTCGACGCGAAGGCCCCCGACCCGCTGCTTGAGCTCGTCGGCGGTGCCGTCGGCGATCACCCGGCCGCGGTCGATCACCGCGATCCGATCGGCCAGACGCTCGGCCTCGTCGAGATACTGGGTCGTCAGCAGCACGGTCGTGCCGGTGGAGACGAGCAGCTCGATGGTCTCCCAGAGCTCGAGCCGGCTGCGCGGATCCAGGCCGGTCGTCGGCTCGTCGAGGAACAGGACCGGCGGGTCGGCCACGAGGGCTGCAGCGAGGTCGAGGCGCCGTCGCATGCCGCCGGAGTAGGTCTTGACGATGCGCTCACCGGCATCGGCGAGGCTGAAGCGCCCGAGCAGCTCGTCGGCGCGGCGGCGGGCGGCGGCGCGGCGCTCGCCGTAGAGGCGTCCGACCATCACCAGGTTCTCGATCCCGGTCAGGTTCTCGTCGACGGCCGCGTACTGGCCCGCGAGGCCGATCTCGGCCCGCAGCGCCGGCGCCTGCTCGACGACGTCGAAGCCGATCACCTCGGCGCTGCCGGCATCCGGCTTCAGCAGCGTGGTCAGGATCCGGACCGCCGTCGTCTTGCCGGCGCCGTTGGGGCCGAGGACCGCGAGCACGCTGCCGCGCTCGGCCTCGAGGTCGATGCCGTCGAGGGCCCGCACCTCGCCGTAGGACTTGACGAGCCCGCGGACCGAGATCGCGGGATGGGTTCTGTTCGGTTCGCTCATGCAGATCCTCCGGGTTGCCGGTTTGCCTTCCCCGATATGACCGGCCGGCGACGTGAGACTCATCGCCGGGCCGGCTCGGGTTCTCCAATGCGCGGACACAGTAGTAGCCGGGATCGAGGTCAGATTCTGTCCTCGATTTGCGCGATCATCGGCCGATGGCCGCGACCACCTCGAGCCGCCTCCTCGAGCTCCTGTCGCTGCTGCAGGCGCGCCGTGACTGGCCCGGAGCGGAGCTCGCCGGCCGGCTCGAGGTCTCGCCGCGGACGATCCGCCGCGACGTCGACCGGCTCCGCGACCTCGGCTACCCGGTCGAGTCGGTGAGCGGACCGGCGGGCGGGTACCGCCTCCGGGCGGGTACTGCGATGCCGCCGCTGCTGCTCGACGAGGTGGCGGCGATCGCGATCGCGGTCGGGCTGCGCACCGCGGCCCAGGCCCCGGTCGCGGGGATCGAGGAGACCTCGGTGCGGGCGCTGGTCAAGCTCGAGCAGGTCCTGCCCGCCCACCTGCGCCGTCGCGTCAGCGCCCTCGGCGACGCCACCGCGACGCTGCCCGGGGCCGGGCCGAGGATCGACCCGCAGGGCCTGACCGCGATCGCCTCCGCCTGCCGCGACCGCGAGCCGCTCCGCTTCGCCTACCGGGGCCGCGACGGCGAGCGCAGCCGGCGGCTCGTCGAGCCGCACTCGCTCGTCAACCTCGGACGTCGCTGGTACCTCGTCGCCTGGGATCGCGATCGCCTCGACTGGCGGACGTTCCGGGTCGACCGCCTCTCCTCCCCCACCCCCGCCGGCGGCCGCTTCGAGCCGCGCTCGCTGCCCGACGGCGCCGAGCCGGCGGCCTACGTGACCGCCAACCTCGCCGGGGGCCGCCACGCGCACGAGGCGCGGGTGACCGTCCGCTGCCCCGCCGCGGACCTACGTGAGCGCCAGTGGCTGTGGGGCACCGTCGAGCCCGCCGGCCCCGACTCCTGCGAGTACCGGACCGGCGACGACGACCTCGACTGGCTGGCGCTGCGGATCGCGATGCTGCCGTGGGACTTCGTGGTGCGCGAGCCGTTGGAGCTGATCGACCGGCTCCGGACCCTGCGCGGCCGGATCGATGCCGCCGTCGGCTGAGCTCAGGCGTCCGCGCCCGTCGCCGCCTCGAACTTCCCGAGCAGCTCCGCGAAGAAGTCGGCGCGGGTGACGACCGCGTGGACCCGTCCCGCGGTGGCGATCGGGACGACCAGGACGCGATGGTGCAGGAAGATCTCGGCGAGCTGGGTGTCGGAGTAGTCGTCCTCGACGGCGACGTGATCGACCGTGAGGTACTCGCGGATGGGCGCGCTGCCGCAGGAGAGCCGACGGTCGATCGCGTCGTCGATCGACCGGCGGAACATCGCCGCCGAGCCGAGCTCGCCGACGTAGCCGGGGAACAGCGCGATCATGAACTCGCGCTCGCCGAAGATCCCGGCGAAGCTCCCGTCGGCCTCGACCGCCGGCAGGGCCGGCAGTCCGCTGTCGAGGACGCGCCGCGCGGCGGCGGCGACCGGCTCGTCGGCGCCGAGCGGGGCGACCTCACGGATGACGGTGCGGGCGATCGAGTCCGG
>CAZTGN010000250.1:0-3859 GCA_964613275.1 uncultured Conexibacter sp.
AGCAGGAGAGCCCCTCGAACCTCTCCGGCGGCCAGCAGCAGCGGGTCGCGATCGCCCGCGCCTTCGCGACCCGGCCGCGGGCGATGCTCCTCGACGAGGTCACCAGCGCCCTCGACCCCGAGCTCGTCGGCGAGGTGCTGCGCGCCGTCCGCGACCTCAAGCAGGAGGGCGTGACGATGCTGATCGTCACCCACGAGATGGGCTTCGCCCGCGACGTCGCCGATCGCGTCGGGTTCCTCCACGAGGGACGCCTGGTCGAGGTCGGCCCGCCCGAGCAGGTCCTCGAGGACCCCCGGGACCCGGAGACGCAGCGGTTCCTGCGCCGCCTGCTCGAGGCCGGCCGCGCCTGACCTGGGTCATCTCACCCACGTATGGCGGAGACGGGATTACCCAGGTGGCAGGTCGGCGGGCGGCGACCCAGACCTCGGTCATCTCACCCACGTATACGGTGGGCAGGATTACCCACGTGCGCTTGGAGGCGGGTTCCGGTCACCCGATGACGCGTCGCGGCTGTGGACGGGGCGGTCCGGGTTGCCGTACCCTTCCGGGACCGCCGCGCAGGCCGCTTGCCGGGTAGCCGAGGGGTTCTCGCGTGCGCCGGCACCGACCGCGCGCGGCTCGCGGCCACCGTATGCGCCCAGCGATGACCGCGGCACCCGACCCGCCGATGACCCGCAGCACCGACAGCACAGCCCCCTCCCGACCGGCTACGGCCGCCGGCTTCGGCGGCCTGCACGATCCGGCGTCGTTCCGCGACGGCTGCGGCGTCGCCTGCGTGGCGCGGCTCGACGGCAAGGCGATCCACGAGACGATCGACCGCGGGTTGGTCGCCCTCGACCGGCTCGAGCATCGCGGCGCGGCGGGCGCCGACGAGTCCACCGGCGACGGCGCCGGGATCATGTTCGAGCTCCCGCACGAGTTCTTCCGCTCGCGCACGGCCGAGATCGACACCCGGCCCGCCGTCCTTCCCGGGCACGGCAAGCTCGCCGTTGCGATGTGCTTCCTCCGCCGCGACTCGATCGGCGGCACCGAGCGGATCCAGCGGCGGATCGGCGAGCTCGTCGCCGAGGCCGGCCACCGGGTGATCGGCTGGCGCCAGGTCCCGGTCGACGAGACCTCCTGCGGCCGGCTGGCGCGCGAGTGCGCGCCGCGGATCAGCCAGCTCTTCATCGAGGCCGGATCGGGCATCGACGGCGCCGCGGCGTTCGATCGCAGCCTCTTCGTCGTCCGCCGGCACGCCGAGCGCGAGCTCGGCGGGGACGTCTCGTTCCCGAGCATGTCGTGCCGGACGATCGTCTACAAGGGGATGCTGACCGCGCCGCAGCTGCCGCAGTTCTACCCCGACCTGCGCGACCTGTCGCTGCTCAGCCGCTTCGCGATCGTCCACTCACGGTTCTCGACGAACACGGCGCCGAGCTGGGAGCTGGCGCAGCCGCTGCGGATGATCGCCCACAACGGCGAGATCAACACGCTGCTCGGCAACGTCAACTGGATGCGGGCCCGCGAGGCCGTGCTGTCCTCCGCGGCGTTCGGCGGCGACCTCGCGGACTGCCTGCCGCTGATCGACGAGGGGGTCTCCGACTCGGCGGCGTTCGACCGGGCCTTCGAGCTGATGGTGCTCGGCGGCCGGACCCCCGAGCACGCGATGATGATGATGATCCCGGCCGCCTGGGAGGGGCGCGAGGACGTGCCGGCCGAGCTCGAGGGCTTCTACCGCTATCACTCGCGCCTCGTCGAGCCCTGGGACGGCCCGGCCGCGATCGCCTTCAGCGACGGCCGCAGGCTCGGCGCCATGCTCGACCGCAACGGGCTGCGGCCGGGACGCTGGACGATCACGCGCGACGGCTGGGTCTGCCTCGGCTCGGAATCGGGCATCTTCACGACGACGCCGAACAAGATCGCCCGGATGGGCCGGCTCGAGCCGGCGCAGCTGTTCGTCGTCGACCTCGACACCGGCCTCGTCAGCACCGACGGCGAGCCCGAGCTCGCGGCCGCCTCGGCCCGTCCCTACGGCGAGTGGTACGCGGAGGGCAAGCTCGGCGTCCGCCAGCTCCCCGACCCGATGGCGACGATCGAGCCCGTCGAGCCGCTGCTCAAGCGCCAGCTCGCCTTCGGCTACACGCAGGAGGACCTGCGGACGATCCTCGCGCCGCTGCTCCGCGACGGCCGCGAGCCGACCGGCTCGATGGGCAACGACCTGGCGCTGGCGGTCTTCTCCGACCAGCGGCCGTCGCTCTACAGCTACTTCAAGCAGCGCTTCGCGCAGGTCACCAACCCGGCGATCGACTCGGTCCGCGAGCAGTGCGTGATGAGCCTCCGCACCGACATCGGCCCGCAGGGAAACCTGCTCAGCGACGAGCCGCAGGTCGTCAGCCACGTCGAGCTCGCGCAGCCGATCCTCACCGACTTCGAGCTCGAGCGGCTGCGACGCAACCCCCACAACGCGCTCAACAGCACGACGATCGACATCACCTGGTCGCTCGACGACGGCGAGGACGGCCTCGCGGCGGCGCTCGAGCGGATCCGGGGCGAGGCTGTCGCCGCGATCGAGGCCGACACCACCCTGCTCGTGCTCAGCGACCGCGCGACGAGCAGCGACCGGGTCCCGATCCCGTCGCTGCTCGCCTGCTCGACCGTCCACCACGCGCTCGTCCTGCAGGGGACGCGGCTGCGGGCCGCGCTCGTCGTCGAGTCCGGCGAGCCGCGCGAGACGCATCACCTCGCCGCGCTGATCGGCTATGGGGCGACGGCGGTCAACCCGTACCTGATGCTGGAGACGATGACGATGCTCGACGAGCCGACCGTCGGCCTCGACGGGCCGCTCGCCGACGCCAACGAGCTCGCGATCGCGGCGATCGGCAAGGGCCTGTTGAAGATCCTCTCGAAGATCGGCATCGCGACGATCCGCTCCTACCGCGGCGCCCAGATCTTCGAGATCGTCGGCCTCGACCAGGGCGTCGTCGACACGCACTTCA
Organism: uncultured Conexibacter sp.; assembly: GCA_964613275.1. Classification (GTDB taxonomy): domain Bacteria; phylum Actinomycetota; class Thermoleophilia; order Solirubrobacterales; family 70-9; genus RHKX01. The sequence goes on from CAZTGN010000250.1 coordinate 2,976, forward strand.
CCGGCACCCCCTCCCGGCTCGGCGGCATCGGCATCGACGAGCTCGCGCGCGAGGCGCTCGACCGCCACGCCCGCGCCTACCCCCAGGCGCACGGGCTGGCCCTGCCCGAGCACGTCGAGGAGGCGCGGCTCGCCGCCGACAGCGAGCGGCTCCTGCCCCAGGGCGGGGTCTACCGCTGGCGTCGCGACGGCGAGCGGCACATGTGGGACCCGGAGACGATCGCCGCGCTGCAGCAGGCGGCGTGGGCCGAGAACGGCAGCCCGGAGTCCTACGAGGAGTTCCGGCGCCGGGTCGACGACGAGAACGCGGGCAAGGCGCTCCTGCGCGGCCTTCTCGAGCTCGTCGAGCCCGGCGATCCCGTCCCGATCGATGAGGTCGAGCCGGCGGCGGAGATCATGCGGCGGTTCTCGACCGGGGCGATGAGCCTGGGCGCCCTCTCGCCGGAAGCGCACGAGACGCTCGCGATCGCGATGAACCGGCTCGGTGCGTTCTCCAACAGCGGCGAGGGCGGCGAGGACCGCCGCCGCAACACCCCCGACCCGAACGGTGACGAGCGGCGCTCGCGGATCCGCCAGGTCGCCTCCGGGCGCTTCGGGGTCGACGTCGAGTACCTCTCCCGCGCCGATCAGATCCAGATCAAGATCGCCCAGGGCGCGAAGCCGGGCGAGGGCGGGCAGCTGCCCGGCCACAAGGTCGACGACTACATCGGGGCGCTGCGCTACGCGCTGCCCGGGACCGAGCTGATCTCGCCGCCGCCCCACCACGACATCTACTCGATCGAGGACCTCAAGCAGCTCATCTACGACCTGCGCTGCGCGAACCCGGGTGCGCGCGTGTCGGTGAAGCTGGTCTCCGAGGTCGGCGTGGGTACGGTCGCGGCCGGC
>CAZTGN010000251.1:0-3850 GCA_964613275.1 uncultured Conexibacter sp.
GAGCGGCCCGCCTGGGTCGAGGCCGCCGGCGTCGACGTCGCCGACCACGTACGCCCGAGCCCGCTCGGGCCGGCCTCCGATCGGGCCGCGGTGCTGGTCGAGGTTGCGCGGCTGTTCGAGCAGCGGCTCGATCGCGACCGGCCGCTGTGGGCGATCGACGTCATGCAGCGGCCGGCCGGCGGCTCGGTGCTGGTCTGGCGCATCCATCACGCGCTCGCCGACGGCACCGCCGCGATGCGGCTCGCCCGTGAGCTGCTCTGGGACGCGGGCCCGGGCCGGCCGTCCGCGGTGCCCGCCGCGGTGCCCGTGCACCGCGACGAGGAGCGCCGCCGGGCCCACCTCGCCGCCTTCATCGAGCGTGAGTTCGCCGGCTCGGCTCATCGCTCGCCGTTCGACGGGCCGGTCGGTGCCCGCCGCCGGGTCGCGTTCGCCGCCGCGCCCCTGCGCGAGCTCCATGACGCCGCGAAGCGGCTCGCCGCGGCCAGCCTCAACGACGCGGTGCTGGCGCTGGTCTCCGGCTCGCTGCGGCGCTGGATCGAGCAGTGTCACGGTGCCCTGGGCGACATCCGCGCCCGCATCCCCGTCAGCCTCCACCACGAGGGCGACGCCGCCCCCAACCGCGACTCCTTCTTCTCGATCCGGCTGCCGCTCGGCATCGCCGACCCGGTCGAGCGGCTCCGCGCGGTCCACCGTGAGACGGCGGTCCGCAAGGCGGCGCACGACGCCGAGCGGATCGAGGAGGACGTCGCTGCGATCGCTCGCCGCTCGCCCCGGCTTGCGGCGCTGGTCGAGCGGATCGAGGCGAGCCCGCGCGAGTTCGCGGTCAGCGTCTCCAACGTCCCCGGGCCGCGGCAGCCGGCGAGCGTCCTCGGCGCCCCGGTCGAGGAGCTCCACTCGATCGCCGAGATCGGGCTTCGCCACGGCCTGCGGGTCAGCGCGGTCTCGCTCGCCGACCGGCTCTTCTTCGGCTTCAACGCCGACCCCGACCTCGTCGACGGGCTCGAGATGATGGCTGCCGGCGTCGAGCTCGAGGCGGCGGCGCTGATCGCCGCCTGATCGCGGTCGCCGCTCCCCGCCCGCGCTCAGGCGGCAGCGAGCACCGATGCCATCGGCACCGGCTCGACGCCGAGGCCGCGGACATCGGCGGCCCCGCGCTCGCTCAGCATCGGCACCTCGAGCAGCTCCGCCTCCTCCCAGGTCGCGAACGCGACGTCGCCGAAGATGCGCCGCAGCCAGATCAGCGCCGAGCGGACGAACGGCAGCGGGATGTGGATCGCGGGGCGCTCACGACCGGCGCTGGCGGCGATCAGCCGCGCCTGCTGCTCGTAGGTGAGCCGCTCGGGGCCGGCGAGCTCGAAGCGGGCGGGCGGGCGGTCGAGCGCGGCGACGACCGCCCGGGCTGCGTCGGACGCCCAGATCGGCTCGTAGGCGGACCGGCCGCGGCCGGAGATCGGCAGGAGCGGCAGCAGCGCCAGGCGGCGGATCCACGTCACCCAGGTGTCGGCGGGGTCGTAGATGAGCGACGGCGCGAAGATCGTCGTCTCCAGCGACGACGCCGCGACCCGCGCCTCGGCGAGGGCCTTCGCACGGAAGAAGCGGGTGCGCTGGAAGCTGGTGGCCCCGAGGGCGCTGAAGAAGACGAAGCGGCGGACGCCCGCCCGCTCGGCGGCGGCGAGCAGGCGGTGGGTGCCCAGCGCGGTGATCTCCTCGACCCGCCGCGGCGGCTGGTCGCGGATCGCGGCGGCGAGGTGGATCACGGTGTCGGCGCCGCGGACCGCGTGGCGGAGGCCGCGGGGATCGCCGAGGTCGGCGAGCGAGAGCTGGACTCTGACCCGGTTGGCGCCGAGCCGGCGCGGGTCGCGGACGAGGCAGCGGACCTCGTGCCCTTCATCCAGCAGCATCGGCAGCAGTGCCGAGCCCACGACCCCGGTCCCTCCGGTGAGCAGAATCATCCCTTCCCACCCTACCCGCGCCGGACCGAAGGCCCGCCTGCACATACAATGGCCCCCTCGGCCGCCCGACCGGAGGGCCGGCAGCGAGCAACCGAACGAGAGGGATTCCGAACCTTGACCTACGTGATCGCAGAGCCCTGCATCGGGGAGAAGGACAACTCGTGCGTCGAGGTCTGTCCGGTCGACTGCATCCACCCGACCCCCGACGAACCGGATTACGAGGAGCAGCAGCAGCTCTACATCGACCCGGACGAGTGCATCGACTGCGACGCGTGCGTCGAGGCATGCCCCGTCGATGCGTGCTTCGCCGAGGACCAGCTTCCCGGCGAGTGGTCCCGCTTCGCGCAGCTCAACGCCGACTACTACGCCAACCGTTAGGTCATCCGGCGGCGTTCGGGCCGCGCGCCGGGCGCCGCTGCCGCTGATCCTGCTCGCGATCGCGAGCGCGGCGGCGGTCATCGCGATCTACCTGCTCGTCGTCCGCACCTACTGGGGCCAGCGCCTCGACGAGCACGCCTTCGTCGGCCACGACTTCTTCACGTCACGCGAGGCGCAGGCGGACAGCTTCCTGCGGATCGTCTCGATCGGCTCGCTGCTCTTGGCGACCACGCTGGTCGCCGCGGTCGCGATGATCCGTCGCCGCCCGCGGCTGGCCCTGCTCGCGGCGGCGTCGATCATCGGCTCGATCGTCTGCACGGAGGCGCTCAAGCACGTCATCCTGGAGCGGCCGGCGATCCTCGCCACCGCCATCGTCGACAACTCCTATCCCTCGGGGCACACCACCGTCGGCATGTCGGTGGCCGTGGCCGCGATGCTCGTCGTCCCCCGCCGGCTGCTGCTGCCGACGGCGCTGGGAGCGGGTCTGTTCGGCTCGGCGTTCGGGGTCGCGGTCGTCGCCGCCGGCTGGCACCGGCCCAGCGATGCGGTCGGCGCCTTCGCCGTCGTGATCGCGGTCGCCGCCCTCTGCGCCGCGATCGGCCACGCCTTCCCCGATCGCGCCGAGGCCGCCGCGCGGCGCTCACGACGGCTGCCGCGGATCCGGATCGGGACGACCGAGCTGGGGCTGCTCGCCCTCGCGCTCGGTGGCCTCGGGTTGTTCGCGCTGGCGGCGCTCAGCTACCGCGGGATCCCGTGGACGAGCACCAGCGCCGGCTTCCTGCTCTCGGCCGCCGCGATCGTCGTCATCGCCGTCCTGGCGACGACGATGCTTGCGGCGGCGATGCTCGCGTCCGAGGGCCGAGGCGGCCGCCCCGGCGCCCAGCGCCGCTCGCCGGAAGCCCGGCTGTTGCCGCATCAACAACCCCACGCGACCCGGGCAGGCCCGCGAGCGGACAGCGAGGCACCTGGGTCAGGCTGGCCACGACAGCCTCAGGGTGAGATGACCCACCCTGGGTGGTTGCGGCGAGGTGCTCAGCCGCCGGCCTGGACGACCGGCAGCTCGGTGCCGCCGATCGGCGCCGGGGCGGCGGGGGCGTCGGCAGCGACCGCCTGCATCAGCGGCAGCTCGACCGGCGTCGCGGCGATGATGCCGCGCGCGGCATCGCGGATCGCGATCGACGCGGCGGCGGCGGGGTCGGCGCGCACCAGTGGGTCGCCGGCGTCGGCATGCTCGCGCAGCGCCTCCTCGAGCGGGACCTTGCCGAGCAGCGGCACGTCCAGCGCGTCGGCCAGCTCCTGGCCGCCGCCCTCGCCGAAGATCGTGAACCGCTGCCCGTCGGGTGCGGTGAAGCCGGACATGTTCTCGATCACGCCGAGTACCTCGAGGTCGACCTTCTTCGCCATCTCGGCGGCGCGCGCGGCGACGCTCTGGGCGGCCGGCTGCGGCGTCGTCACGATCAGGATCCGCGCCTGCGGGAGAAGCTGGGCCAGCGTCATCGAGACGTCGCCGGTGCCCGGGG
>CAZTGN010000252.1:0-3849 GCA_964613275.1 uncultured Conexibacter sp.
TCAGGCGTCGGCGGGCTCGAGCGCCGGCGCGGCCTCGGCCGTCCGGGGCGCGCGGCCGGCCGGCGGCTCGGCGGCGGTGGCGTCGAGCGGCTCGGGATCGAAGCGGTAGCCGATTCCGAAGTGGGTGTGGATGTAGGCCCAGCCCGGTGAGAGCTTCTCGAGCTTGATCCGGAGCTTGCGGATGAAGACGTCGACGGAGCGGTCGCCGTGGGCCATCTCGTAGCCCCAGACGCGACGGTAGATCTCGCCGCGCTCGATGACGCTTGCCTGCGCGTCCGCGAGCGCCTCGAGCAGCTCGAACTCGCGCCGGGTCAGATCGGCGCTGCGGCCGGCGACGAACGCCTGGTACTGGTCGCCGCGGATCTCGAGCTCGCCGACCACGAGCGGGCCGCGCTCGGGCTCGGTCGTGCTCCGGCGCCGGCGCCGGACCACGGCCTCGATCCTCGCCATCACCTCCTCCGGGTGCGACGGCTTGGCGATCCAGTCGTCGGCTCCGAGCCGGAGGCCGCGGACCCGCTGGGCGACGGTCGATTCAGCCGTGCAGACGATCACGCCGAGGCCGGGCAGCATCCCGCAGACGCGCTCGAGGAACGGCCAGGCTTCCTCAGGCGGCAGGACCGAGAGGTCGACGACGAGCGCGTTCAGCTTCATCGCGACGAGCTCGTCGACCGGGACGATCCCGCCGAGCACGCGGTGCTGCCACCCGGCGCCGTCGAGGCGGTTGCCGAGCGTCTTGACGAAGGCGCCGTCGCGGTCGATCACCGCGACTCGGAGTGTTCCAATGGTCGAACCCATCAGCGCGCCGATCGGACGGGTTGGATCGGCTCAAGGCCGATGGTAGCGGCCGCGCATCCCGATCCCGGCGATTTCCGGCTCCGGTAACGGGATCTTCACAACCCTCTCTCGGGATGTTCACCTGCCCTCCCCGCCCACGGGCGATGGCCCCCCGCGCACGGGACCCACTCCCCCATGCCGCGCGCGGCCTCTCCTGCCCCTGGGCCGCGCGCTTCGTTGGTCACTCGATCGCGCCGGACGCCGCGAGGGCGATCACGAGGATCCCGAGCGGTATGCGGTAGGCGATGAAGATCCCCAGCGAATGGCTCGCGAGGTAGCGCAGCAGCCAGGCGATCGCCGCGTACCCGGAGACGAAGGCGACCAGCGTCGCGACCGCGGTCGGCAGGAAGCCGACGCTGCCTTCGCCGCCGATGCTCCTGAGCTCGAACAGGCCGCTGAGGACGACGGCGGGGACCGAGAGCAGGAACGAGTAGCGGGCGGCGGCGGTGCGATCGAAGTTGCGGAACAGGCCGGCGGAGATCGTCGCTCCCGAGCGCGAGACGCCGGGGATCAGCGCGAACGCCTGCCAGAGACCGATGAAGGCCCCGTCGCGTCCGTTGATCTCGCGCAGCTCGCGCTCGCGCGCGCCGAACCGCTCGGCCGCGAGCATCACGAACGAGAAGGCGATCAGCATCGTGCCGACGAGGTAGAGGCTGCGGGCGCCGGACTCGATCTGGTTGCGGAAGACGAAGCCGAAGATCGAGATCGGGATCGTGCCGAGGATGATGAACCAGCCGAGGTTGGCCTCGGTGCTGCGACGCGCGAACGGCAGCCTGAGCTCGGCCAGCCACGAGCGGGCGATCCGCATCAGGTCGATGCGGAAGAACATCAGCACGGCCGCCATCGTGCCGAGCTGGATGACCGCGGTGAACGCCGCCCCCGGGTCCTCCCAGCCGGCGAACGCCGGAACGATCAGGAGGTGGCCGCTGGAGGAGATCGGGAGGAACTCGGTGAGCCCCTGCACCAACCCCAGCACGATTGCCTGCAGGACCGACACGGCCGCGCAATCCTAGGGATCGGGCCCTCCGCTAGAGTCCGGACCCGTGCATGCCCGCCGCCGCAAGCGCGTCCTGACCCTTGCGCTCGCCGCGATGCTCGTCGTGGGGCTGGAACTCTCCCCGGCGGCGATGGCAGCTGACGGAGTCGGCCTCGGCGGCCGCACGACCGACAAGAGCGTCACGTTCTTCTGCTTCGGCGTGATCGCCCTGTTCATGGTCCTGCCGATCGTCCTGTCGCTGCTTCAGGCCCGCCTCGAGGGCCGCAAGGAGCGGATGCGGGCGCAGATCGAGCGCGTCCGGCGCCCCTGAGGGCCGCGTCCGGCGGCCGCGAGGAGCGGATGCGGGCGCAGGTCGAGCGGGTCCGGCGCCCCTGAGGGCCGCATCCGGCGGCTGCGAGGAGCGGCTGCGGGCGCAGGTCGAGGCGGTCCGGCGGCCCCCCACGGCTGCACGGAACCGTGCACGCGCGCCCACGTCCGTGTGAGCCTGCTCACAATTCCTTAATCATCCGGCCGCAAGCGGGTACGTCCCCCGAGCCCGGCCTGCCGCCGACCCTTCCCGTCGCGGCCCCGAGCGGATGCCATGCGGATCGCTCCGTCACACACCACCTCGCCGAGGCGTGCCGTCGCGCGCGGCGCCGCGGTGCTCGCGCTGCTGTTGCCGGCGAGCGCCCTCGCCGCGACGCCTGCCGGCGACGGCCCCCGCGACGGCGCGGGCGGCCACGCGGCCGGGACGGACGGATCCGCCACCGAGGTCGCCGCGTTGATCATCGGCATGCAGGTCGGCCGCACCGTCGAGCCGCCGGCGCCGGTCAACCCGGTCGCCGCGCCGGTCGACTACGGGACGGCGATCAACGGCTTCGGCAACGAGCGCGGGCGCCCACACGAGGGCCAGGACATGTTCGCGCCGGAGGGTACGCCGCTCGTCTCCCCGACCGCCACCGAGGTGCTCGAGACCGGCTCCGACTCCGGCCGCGGCAACTGGGCGGCGCTCTATGACCCCGAGGCCGGCCGGACCTACGTCTACCTGCACATGAGCGCACCAGCCGCCGTCGCCGCCGGCGATCGGCTCGAGCCCGGCGACCGGGTCGGGCTGCTCGGCTGCAGCGGCTCCTGCGACGGCCCCCACCTCCACTTCGAGACCCGCTCCGGCCGCAGCCCCTACGCGCCGGCGGTCGATCCCATGCCGGACCTGCAACGTTGGCGCCCCGTCCGGTAGCCGCGCCCGCGCCGGCGCGACTACGATCACCGGCGTGGCGCTCGTCAGCTACGAGACCCGCGAGACCACCGCGGTCCTGACGATCGACCGGCCCGAGCGCCGGAACGCCGTCGATGCCGCGACCGCGGCCGAGCTGCTGGGCGGCCTGCGCCGCTTCGAGGCCGACGAGGAGCTGCGGGTGATGGTCCTGACCGGCGCCGGCGATCAGGCGTTCTGCGCCGGGGCCGACCTGAAGGCGCTGGCGGAGGCGGGAACCGAGGTGCCCGCCGACGTCATCGAGCAGGTCGCCGGCCGGCCGGAGGGGCCGATGGGGTTCACGCGGCTCGTGGCGGCGAAGCCGGTGATCGCGGCGATCGGCGGCTGGTGTCTGGCCGGCGGGCTCGAGCTGGCGCTCTGGTGCGATCTGCGGATCGCCGGACGAGGCTCCCGCCTCGGCTACCCCGAGCGCCGCTGGGGCGTTCCGCTGATCGACGGGGGCACGCTGCGGCTGCCGCGGATCGTCGGCCTCGGCCGCGCCCTCGATCTGATCCTCACCGGCCGCATCATCGACGCCGGCGAGGCGCTCGACTGGGGGCTTCTGACCGAGGTCGTCGACGATGGCCGCCACCTCGACCGCGCGCTCGCGCTCGCCGCCGACATCGCCCGCTTCCCGCAGCGGACGATGCTCTCCGACCGCCGCTCGGCGATCGAGGGCTCGACCCTGCCCCTCGCCGAGGGCCTCGAGCTCGAGGCGAAGCTCGGCCTCGAGTCGGTCCGGACCGGCCTCGAGGGTGCCGCCCGCGTCGCCGCGGGCGAGGGCCGC
>CAZTGN010000253.1:0-3840 GCA_964613275.1 uncultured Conexibacter sp.
CGGCGATGCTTGCGCTTGCACCTCTGCCGGTAGTCATCGGTCGTCTTCGGATGGTTCTCGTACCGGGTTACCGCCTGAAACCTCATCCGCTTCGATCGGCAGCGCCCCTGGACGTACCTGCCCTTCCCGACCGTCACCGTGAAGCGGCTGATCGCTCCGGCGAGAAGCGGCGGGATCGTCACGTCGAGCTGCGCGCCGTAGCCCTTCGGCGCCCTCTTGCCCGTCTTCAGCCTGCCGACCAGCACCGAGGTGTTGTTGACCGAGTCCGCCCGCGAGTGCAGGAAGAGCGTCTTCCTCCTGGTGCCGTTGAACGCGGTGACGACCACCGGGACGCCGAGCGTCGTGCCCGCGCCGGGCAGGTCGATGGTCACCCAGGCCGAGGTCCCGTTCGTATGCTCGGGGCCCGTCGGGGTCCTCGACCCGCGGCTGACGATCGATCTGCGGCCGCAGCGCTGCTTCGCCTGCTCGGTCGTCGTGTTCTGCAGCCTCGCCTCCGAGGCCCTGCACCTCGGCGCCTCCCCCTGGTCGAACCTCATGTTCTTCGGGAAGTTGACCTTGGTGTTGAAGGCGCTCGGCGGCTGCTCGGGGTGGGTCGGATCGCCGCTGTTCGGGCCGGTCAGGATCTCGACGTAGATCTTCGCCGGCCGGTGCTTCCTCTTCGGCAGCTTCTTCGGCCTCAGCTTCGCCGTGATCGACTGGATCGGGTCGGCCGTCGCCCCGCCCGGCGCCGCCAACGCGACAGCCGCGACCGCGATCAGGACCCAATGGATCCGCCTCATCGTGCGTCCCTCCTGTTGTTCGACGGGCCGGCGGTTCCCTGCCCGGTCGGCCCTCGCTGTGTCAACCACCGGTTCGCCTACCCGGAGCGGGATCAGTCAAACGGGGAACCGTCGACGAGGGCCGTGCCCCCCGAAACGCTGACGGGCGGCCATCGTGGCCGCCCGTCGAGGTCCCCCCGCTATCGGATCGCGACTACTTCTGCTTGCACTTGGTGGAGTAGTCGTCGGTCGTCGTCGAGTGGTTGTGGAACTTGGTCGTCGCCTGCCACTTCTCGTTCTTGTTCTTGCAGCGGGCCTGGACGTACTTCTTCGCCTTCACCGTCGTCGTGAAGCGGGTGATCGCGCCGGCCAGAAGCGGCGGGATCGTCACGTCGAGCTGCGCGCCGTAGCCCTTCGGGGCCTTCTTGCCCGTCTTCAGCTTGCCGACCAGCACCGAGGTGTTGTTGACCGAGTCCGCCCGCGAGTGCAGGAACAGCGTGTCCTTCTGGCTGCCGTTGAACGCGGTCACGACCACCGGGACGCCGAGCGTCGTGTTCGGGCCGGGCAGATCGACCGTGACCCAGGCCGAGGTGCCGGTCGCGTGCTCGGGGCCGGTCGGTACGCCCGAGCCCTTGCTGACGATCGACTTCGTGCCGCAGAGGCTCTTCGCCTGGTCGGTCGTCGTGTTCTGCAGCTGCGCCTCGGTCGCCTTGCACTTCGGCACGGCCTTCGTGTTGAACTTCGCGTTCTTCGGGAAGTTCACCTTCGTGTTGTAGGCGCTCGGCGGCTGCTCGGGGCTGATCGGGTCGGTCGTGTTCGGCCCGGTCAGGATCTCGACGTAGATCTGCGCCGGCTTGAACTTCTTCTTGCTGCGCTTCTCAGGCGTCAGCTTGCCCGTGATCGACTGGATCGGGTCGGCCTGAGCGACGCTGCTCAGGGCCAGCGCCGAAACGATCGCCACTACGGTTGCAATCAGGTACTTGCGCATGGGCTTGCGGGTCTCCTTGTGAGTTTCCGGGGGACAGGTCACTGAACACCGTAACCGGCCGGGGGTTGCGCTCGCCACCCGAAGATCTCCGAAGGGCCGGCGAGCGCGGACCGGCTCAGGGCTCGGCGTTCACGTGCGGGTAGTAGGTGCTCTCGTCGGGCGGCCCGCCGATCGACCCCATCCGGCCCTGCTGGCGGCACGGTGGCGTCGGCACGTCGTCGGTGTTGGTGATTCCGAGCCCGCCCAGCGCGTAGATCTGGGTCCGCTCCCAGAGGTCGTTGGGGAGATCGCCCTGCTGGATGGTCGCCGTCAGCCCGCTCGAGCAGTGGGCGGTGAAGAGGCTGTCGAGACCCTGCGAGAGCTTCGTGTAGCCGCCCGGCTTCGTGTAGGCGTTGAAGCGCGAGCTCTTGTACGGGCTCGGCGGCGAGGCGAGCACCGCCGGCCCGAGCGGGCCCGTTGCGCGGATGAACTTGACCGCCTTCGTCTGCAGGTTCGGCACGGCCTCCCCGTTCAGGGCCGAGGCGGTGTTGCCGAGGAACGCCGTCACCTCGGACTTGTAGCGGTCGATCGTGTCGACGACCGGGATCAGCTGGTCGAAGTAGGGGTCGAGGCGGCCGAGGAACGGCGGCAGCTCGTCGTCGAGCAGGACCCGCAGCGAGCTGAACCCGGGCTCGGCCCGCTGGATCACCGGGCGCAGCCCGGTGAAGAAGCGCCGCAGCTCGGGCGAGAGCCGCTTCAGGGCGACGAACGTGCCGCTGAGCTGGCGTGCGACCGGGCGCAGCTGGGTGACGAGCGGGTCGGTGTCCACGGCGAACTCGTCGAGGCGCTCGAGGGTCAGCTTCGACTCGTCGAGGAAGGTCGGCAGGATCTGGAAGATCTCGCGCAGCTCGGCGTCGCGGGCGGCGGTCGTCGAGAAGACCGACTCGGTGTTCTCGATCAACGAGCGCAGCTCGCCCGGCTGCTTGCTGATCGCGTCGAAGGTGGCGCCGCCGTCGGCGAGGAGCCTGCGGACGGCGAGCTTCTGCGAGTCGAGGATCCGGAGCAGGTCGTCGGCACGCTCGGCGAACGGGCCGAGGTTGCCGAGGGCGGCGTTGAGATCGATGCCGCGGCCGCGGAAGGAGACGGCGGCGTCGGCCATCCAGGTCTGGAACGCGGCGCGGGTCGGCTCGTCGAACGCGCGGAAGATCTCGTCGAGCTGGACCGCGTCGGAGACCTGGGAGGTCGCCAGCGTGCCGCCCTCGGGCAGAGGCGGGGCGTCGCGGTCGCCCGGGGTGAGCTCGACGTAGGTCTCGCCGAGCAGCGTCTTCTGGCGCAGGATCGCCTTCGTGTTCGACGGGATCGGCGCGTACTTGGGGTCGATCTCGATCGTCGCGTCGGCGAGGCCGTCGTCGCCGAGCTCGATTCCCTTGACCTTGCCGACGGAGACGCCGGAGATGCGGACGTCGGACTCGATCGCGAGCTGGCTCGCCTCGTCGAAGTGGATATCGACGCGATAGCTCTTCGCCTTCAGCGGGATCGGGCCGCCGAAGGCGAGCCAGAGGAACAGGAGCAGGCCGAAGCACGACAGCGCGAAGCCCGCCGCGATCGCGATCCGCCCGATTGTCGGTGGCTGCGTCTCCATCGCCTAGGGGGCGTCTCCGGTCGTGGTCTCCGCCGCGGCGCCGGGTACCGCCGGCGCCGCGTCCGCGTCGGGCTCGGTCGTCTCCGTGGCCTCGTCCGTCGTCGTCTCGTCCGTCGTGGTCGTCGTCTCGTCGGTCGTCGTCTCGTCGATGGTCGCGGTGGTGCCCGCGTCTCCGCGCTCGTCGATGGAAGCGAAGATGCTCGGGCAGATCTCATCGGTCGTCGGTAGCCGGACGAGATCGCGCGCGGTTCCGATCGAGGGCAGCCTAAGGCCGACGTTGTCGGCGAGGAACGAGGTCGTGCAGGTGTAGGTCAAGAGCGTCCGCAGGTTCGGTCCGAGACCGTCCTGGGTCAGGAACGCGGCGTTCGCGTTGTGGTTCAGCCAGCTCGCGTAGAAGAGGTAGCTCTCGTCGTTGCCGGACGGGTTGTAGGCGAGCGCGTTGACGACCTGGTTGAGCTCGGTGATGCCGCCCT
>CAZTGN010000254.1:0-3803 GCA_964613275.1 uncultured Conexibacter sp.
AGAGACCCGTCAAGAGCGCAAGTTTGTCCGATTTGTCCAGGCATCGGCTGGTTCGTCGGCCTGCTCAGGCGTATCGAGGGTGGCCAGAGTCGCCGACCTTCGGATCGACTCCCAACAATCGAATCGCGCGCCCGCCTTCGTCGAGCCTCGAGATCGGCATGGCAGCGGAGATCGGGCAGGGGACCCGCGCAGCCAAGGGCACAGGGGGCTCGTTTGGTTCAGACTCGGAGTTGTGGCGACAACTCGGGGGGATCCGGTCAGCTGCCATCCTTCCCGCCCCATGCGCGTCGGGATCTGCGCCTTCTGGTTCAACCGCGGGCAGGGCGTGATCGCCCGCCAGCTCCGCTCCGCGCTCGACGAGCTCGGCCACGAGACCTTCGTGCTCGGCCGGCCGACGAAGGAGAGCTTCCCGATGCCGCAGGACGCGCGCAGCGACGACGTCTGGGCGCAGTCGGGCGTCACCGCGGCGTCCGACTTCTTCATCCCCGCGGACGAGCTCGTCGGCTGGGCGCGGGAGCATGGCATCGAGGCCTGCTTCTTCGACCAGAACTACGAGTTCGAGGCGATCGCCGCCCTCCGCTCCGCCGGCGTGCGGACGATCGGCCGGTTCGTCTGGGAGCGATTCAGCGACGAGCACGTCGAGCCGGCGAAGCGCTCATACGACCTCGTCTACTCGCTGACCCGGGCCGAGCAGGAGCGCTACGCCGGGATGGGCATCGAGGCGCCCTACGTCCGCTACGGGATCCACCCCGAGTACTTCGACATCACCCCCCACCGCGGCGACGAGGGGGTGACCTTCCATTACCACGCGGGTCTGCTCGGCAAGCGGAAGCCCTTCAAGGAGGTCATCAGCGCCTTCTCGGCGACCTCCGAGCCGGAGCTGCGGCTGATCGTCAAAGCCCAGATCGAGCGCCGGATGAAGTTCCTCGAGAAGGCGGTGCAGAAGGACCCGCGGGTCGAGCTGGTCCTCGAGGACCTGCCGACCGACGTCCACCTGCAGATGTTCGCCGACGCCGACGTCTGCATGGCGCCGGCGCGCTGGGAGGGCCTCGGCCTCCACCTCTACGAGGCGATCGCGTTCGGCCAGCCGATCGTCTGCAACGACGACCCGCCGATGAACGAGCTCGTGACCGACGGCGTCAACGGCCTCCTCGTCCCCTCCCACCCCGACGGGCTCGCGAACTCGGGCATCCCGGCGAAGACGGTCGACGTCGACGGGCTCGCCGCAGCGATCTCCCGCCTCGCCGACCCCGACCTCCGGGCCGAGCTCTCCGCCGGCGCCCTGAAGGTCCGCGACGAGCGCTCCTGGGACCGCACGATCGAGGACGTCGCGAAGCTGCTCAAGAGCTGAGGTCGGAGGCTGGAGAACGCTCGCTGGGCTCGCTTGGAGGTTGGAGCTTCGCCCTCGACGACTCCAACCTCCAGCCTCCAACCTCGATGTCCCCGCAGGCGTTTCGCCTACGCTTGGACCAATGGCCTTCTTCTCGCGCAAGGCGAAGGAACCGGGGCGCCCGCCGGTCCCGTTCATCGTCGGCGTCGGCCGCTCCGGCACGACGATGCTGCGGCTGATGCTCGACGCCCACCCGGACCTCGCGATCCCGCCGGAGACGCATTTCGTCCCCGACCTGATCGACGCGATCGAGGCCGGGGCCACGCCCGAGCGGGCGATCGAGACGATGACCGCGGTCCGCCAGTGGGGCGATCTGCACACCGATCCGGCCGAGGTCCTCGCCCGCTGGCAGCGGCTCGACGAGTTCGCCGCCGGCCCGGCGCTGCGCGCCTTCTACGAGATCTACGCCGAGCGGCAGGGCAAGCCCCGCTACGGCGAGAAGACGCCCGCCTACGTGAAGAGCATGGTGAGGATCGAGGGGGCGCTGCCGGAGGTCCGGTTCATCCACGTGATCCGCGACGGCCGCGACGTCGCGCTCTCGCGCTGGAAGCGCACGCTCGGCGACAAGGACCCGGCGCCGGCCGGGCAGGTCGCCGAGACCTGGGCGCGGCGGATCCGCCGCGCCCAGCGCCACGGCCGCAAGGTCTCCCACTACCTCGAGCTCCGCTACGAGGACCTCGTCACCGACACCGAGCCGAACCTGCGCCGGATCGCCGCGTTCCTCGAGCTCCCCTGGGACCCCGTGATGCTCACCTACTACGAGCACGCGGCCGAGCGGATGGCGGAGATGGCGCGCGACCTGCCGGCGACCGAAGGCAAGCCGACGCGACCGGGCGAGGAGCGGATGCAGGCGCACGCGATGACCCGGAGGCCGCCCGACCCGAGCGCGATGTACCGCTGGAAGGAGCGGATGGCGCCCGCCGACGTCGCCGCCTTCGACGCCGCCGCCGGCGAGCTCCTCGCCGAGCTCGGCTACGAGGTCGGCTCCGGCGCGCCGGCGGGCGGGACGTGAGCGAGCCCAAGTTCATCGCGCTGACGCCGGCGCTCCACGAGTACGTCGTCAGCCGCGGCGCCCGCGAGGACGCCGCCCTCGCCGAGGTCCGTGAGAGCACGGCCGCCCTCGGCGACATCGCCGTGATGCAGGTCTCACCCGACCAGGGCGCGCTGATGACGATGCTGGCGCGGCTCGTCGCCGCGCGGCGGGCGATCGAGCTCGGCACGTTCACCGGCTACTCGGCGATCTGCATAGCCCGCGGGCTCGAGCCCGGCGGCGTGCTCGTCGCATGCGAGCTCGACTTCGAGCGCGCCGGGACGGCGCAGCGGAACTTCGAACGCGCCGGCGTCGCCGATTCGATCGATGTCAGGCTCGGCCCGGCGGCGGAGACGCTCGCGGCGCTCGCCGCCGAGGACGGGGAGCCGTTCGACCTCGCCTTCATCGACGCCGACAAGGCCGGATACCCCGACTACTACGAGCGCTGCCTCGACCTCCTGCGCCCGGGTGGGCTGATCGTCCTCGACAACGTCCTCCGCGACGGCACCGTGCTCGAGCCGGACCCCGACGACGAGAGCGCCCGGGTCATCGCCGCCCTCAACGAGGAGATCGCGTCCGATCAGCGGGTCGACGTGGCGATGCTCACCGTCGCCGACGGGATCACCCTGGCTCGCAAGCGGTGATGGACGCCCGCGCTCAGCTGCCCGGCTGCGAAGCGGAGCACCGGTGCGGATAGGCCTGGTCAGCAAATGGACGGCGAGCGGTCAGGCCGTGGTCGCCCGCCAGACCCGTTCGGCGCTCGATGAGCTCGGCCACGAGACGTTCATCCTCGCCCGGCCGGGCTCGGGGCCGCGGGCGCGGCAGAGCGGCCCGATCGACCCGGTCTGGGATCAGCCGGGGGTGACCGCGGCATCGGGTCACGAGGTCCCGCTCGCCGAGTACGAGGACTGGGCCCGGACCAACGACCTGGCGACGATCCTCTTCGACGAGAACTACCAGTGGGAGGAGATCGGGGCGCTGCGTGCCGCCGGCATCCGCACGATCGGCCGCTTCGTCTGGGAGTACTTCGCCGCCGAGCACGTGGCGCCGGCGCGGGCCGCCTACGAGACGATCTACTCGCTGACCCGCTGCGAGCGCGACCGCTACGCGGAGATGGGCATCGAGAGCCCCTACGTGCAGTGGGGCATCCACCCCGAGCTGCTGGCGGCGGGCAGAGGGCGGAGGACAGAGGACAGGCCCGAAGACGAAGCCGATCGGAGAGCCGCCGCAGCGTCCCCGGCGCCCCCGCAGGGCGAAGCCCGAGGAGGCGACCGTGACCCGAGCGGCGGCGGAGCTGGCCAGCGAGCCGGTCAAAGCGGACGCGAAGCGGAGCATTTGACCGGAGGTATTTCCGGACGCGAAGCGGAGCATTCGACCGGAGTC
>CAZTGN010000255.1:0-1574 GCA_964613275.1 uncultured Conexibacter sp.
GGCCCTTCGCGGACAGGCCGTACTCGACTCGTGGCGGGACCTCGGGGTTGGTGTGCCGCTCGCCCACACCGCAGTCCCCGTGCGCCCGCAGGCGCAGCGACAGGGTCCGCGGGCTGATGCCGTCGAGCGAGCGCTCGAGCTCGCAGAAGCGGCGGTTGCCCTCGGCGAGGTCACGGATCACCAGCAGCGTCCACTTGCCGGAGATGATCTCCGCGCAGGCGCAGACTGGGCAATCGGTCTCGGTGTTCGCCATCTCGATCGGGGTGCGACGCGACGTTCAGCGCCCGCATCCTTCGTTCAGGATAGCAATACTTCAGGAAGTGAAGTGAGCGCTCGGGACCGGCTCGGCGCCCGGCTCGGCGCCGAGCTGGGAGAGGTCGCTGGCGCGCTGCCCCGACGAGGCGAGCATCAGCTTGAAGTCGTGCGGGCTCGAGGCGTAGTCCATCGCCACCCGCTCCGACACGCGGCCGGCCTGAACGTGCTCGAGCAGCGCCTGGTCGAAGGTCTGCATCCCGTAGTAGTCGCCCTCGGCGATCACCTGGCTGATCTTGCCGGTCTCCTCCGGGTTCAGGATCAGGTCCTCGACCCGGCCGGTGACGATCATCACCTCGCTGGCGGCGACGCGGCCGTCACCGCCGGCCGTCGGCACGAGCCGCTGCGAGACGGCGCCGCGCAGGGTCGAGGCGAGCATCACCCGAGCCTGCTGCTGCAGGTGCGGCGGGAAGAAGTCGATGATCCGGTTGATCGTCTCGGTCGCGTCGAGGGTGTGAAGGGTGGAGAGCACGAGGTGGCCGGTCTCGGCGGCGCTCAGCGCCGTCCTCACCGTCTCCTCGTCACGCATCTCGCCGATCAGGATCACGTCCGGGTCCTGGCGCAGGACGCGCCGCATCGCCCGCGCGAAGCTCCTCGTATCGGACCCGACCTCACGCTGGTTGATGATCGAGCGCTTGTCGGAATGGAGGTACTCGATCGGATCCTCGAGGGTGATGACGTGCTCGGCCCGGGTCTCGTTGATGTGGTCGATCATCGCCGCCAGCGTCGTCGACTTGCCCGATCCGGTGGTGCCGGTGAGGAGGATGATCCCGCGCCGCTCCTCGGCGAGCGCGCGAATCGCCGCCGGCAGGCCGAGATCCTCGATCGTCCTCACCTGGTAGGGGATCGCGCGACAGACGATCGAGATCGAGCCGCGCTGGCGGAAGGCGTTGACCCGGAACCGGGACAGGCGCGGAATCGAGTACGAGAAGTCGGCCTCGCCCTCCTCGTCGAACTCGGACCGCGCCGGCAGCGCACCGATCAGCGTCCGCAGCGCCTCCTCGGTGTCGTCGGGGGCCAGCTTCTCGGCACCGGGGATCGCGCTCAGCGCGCCGTGGACGCGGATCAGCGGCGGCGCCCCGACCTTCAGGTGGAGATCGGAGCCGTCGCTTTCGACCACGTGGCGCAACGCATCGTCGACCCGGAATGGCATCGCCTCCCTATCGGCGGGACGGCGAAACGCTTGAGCCGTGCGCTCGACCTCGCGTCGCGGCCCGACGGGGTCGCGAGGTGTCGGACCGAGGAAGAGGGGGGCGAAGCGG
>CAZTGN010000255.1:1674-3783 GCA_964613275.1 uncultured Conexibacter sp.
CCTGCGGCCGTGAGCCCTCCGATGACGCCGGGCCGGCGCCTCGCGGCCCGTCAGGTCTTCTGGCGCGGTCGCGAGGTGTCGGACCGAGGAAGAGGGGGGCGAAGCGGCCTGCGGCCGTGAGCCCTCCGATGACGCCGGGCCGGCGCCTCGCGGCCCGTCAGGAGGGTCGGCGCTTGCGGGCTTTGCGTACTGCGCCGATCGAGGCGCGAGCGGCCTTGGCGATCTCGCCCTCGGTCCGGTCGGGGTCGCGGGCGAGCTCGAAGTCGACGACCGCCGCGGAGCGCAGCTTCGCGCGGTCGGCGGTGCTGACCCGCTCGCCGCCGGCATTCTCGACGGCCTGCTCCATCGCGCGCTCGCGGCGGCAGGCGAGGCAGTAGTACAGGCCCTTCTCCTTGACCCAGTTCGGGGGGGTCGCGGCGCCGAGCCCCTGGGTCCAGCGACTCGTCACCTCGCAGCGCGCGCAGGTGAACTCGACGGGCTCGCTCTTCTTGGCGGCTCTTGTCTTCGTGGCGGTGCTCATTCTCTCTGGTCTGCTCCGTTCGTCATCCATTGGTGGCGGGGCCGTGCTCGGCCCGCGCCCGGTTGTGAGGTCTTCGGTTGCCGGCGCCGGGCGGGGGAGGGCGCCGGGGCGGACCGCTACGCGACCTCGCGCAGCTTCTGCGCCTCGGCCAGCGTCTGCAGCTTCTTCAGCGACTGGTTCTCGATCTGCCGGATCCGCTCCCGGGTGACGTTGAACGTGCGCCCGACCTCGTCCAGCGTCCGCGGGTGCTCGCCGCCGAGCCCGTAGCGGAGCTCGAGCACGCGACGCTCGCGGTAGGAGAGGTTCTCGAGCGCCTCACGCAGCGCCTCCTTGGTGAGCAGGTCGGCCGCGCGGTCGAACGGCGACTCGGCCTTCTCGTCGGCGATGAACTGCCCGAACTCGGACTCCTCCTCGTCGCCGACCGGCTTCTCGAGCGATACCGGCGCCTGCGCCGACCGCTTGATCGAGTCGACCTCGTCGGGCTCGATGCCGGTGACATCGGCGATCTCCTCCGGCGTCGGCTCGCGGCCGAGCTCGGTCACGAGCTTGCGCTCCGCCCGGCCGATCTTGTTCAGCTTCTCGACGACGTGGACCGGGATCCGGATCGTGCGCGCCTTGTCGGCGAGCGCCCGGGCGATCGCCTGGCGGATCCACCAGGTCGCATACGTAGAGAACTTGAAGCCCTTGCGGTAGTCGAACTTCTCCGCGGCCCGGACCAGCCCCAGCGTCCCCTCCTGGATCAGGTCGAGGAAGGGCAGGCCCTGGTTGCGGTAGTTCTTCGCGATCGAGACGACGAGCCGCAGGTTCGACTCGACCATCTTCTCCTTCGCGGCGAGATCGCCGCGCTCGATCCGCTTCGCCAGCTCGACCTCCTCGGCGGCGGTCAGCAGCCGGACCTTGCCGATGTCCTTGAGGAAGAGCTGCAGCGAGTCGGTCGTCATGTCCGGCTTCAGGTCGATCGTCGCCTTCGCCCGGCGCTTGCCGCGCTTGCCGTCGTCGCGCTCGGGGGCGGCGGCCTGGGCCGGATCGACGTCCTCGACGAGCTCGATCCCGGAGCGCTCGAGGTGGCCGTAGAGCTCCTCGATGTCGCCCTCGTCGACGTCTACCTCGGCGACCGCGGTCGCGATCTCGCCGAAGGTCAGCACGCCGACCTGCTGGCCCTTGCTCAGCAGGTTCTTCACCTCTTCGAGTTCCTGAAGCTCAGCTACAAGCATTCGCGTCCTCTTGCTCCGTTCTCTTCGTTAGGTCCTTGCGGTCGTCGGGGGCGCCGGGTCGGCCCGTCGCCATCCATCATCGGGCGTCGCTGCGCCGGTCATTAGTCGCGGCTCGGATCGCGGACCCGCCGTTCGCGCGCCCACCGCGTTCATATGTTCCGCCGGTCTGCAGGCGTAACCCCGCAACCGCATTGTACGTACTTCACTTTCTGAAGTCAAGCCTGAATCTGCCGAATCGCGGCCGACCCGAAGGTCGGCTACACCGGGGGCGATACCCGGTTACACGGCCAGGAACGCGGCGGCGGCCGGGGAGTTGCGGTGCCGCGGCGCGTTCGTCCTCGAAACCGTGTGAAAATGGCGTCGGTGAGCACCAGC
>CAZTGN010000256.1:0-3769 GCA_964613275.1 uncultured Conexibacter sp.
AGCGGCCCTTCCGCGCCCGTTCGCCGCGGCCGCCGACGCGGCCGCCGCCTCCACCCCTACCTCGGCTCGATCAGCAGCGTCTGGGCGGCCAAGCCGATCGGTCCGCGCTCGTCGCGGAGGACGGTGTCGGTCAGGCCGATGCCCTCGCGCTCGGGAACCGTCACGGAGTCGAGGCAGACCCACTGGCCGGCCGGCATCCGGCTGAGATGGACCGTGAGGTCGACGTTGACGAACATCCAGCGCTCGAAGTCGAGCGCGGCGGAGATGCCGTTGCCGGAGTCGGCCGCGATCAGGACCCGCTGCAGGGGCGTCGGCTCCTCACCGGCGACGAGCGGATGGCGCATCCGCACCCAGGCCGTCGCCGGGCCGGGATCGAGGAACGAGCCGGAGACGAACCGGCCCTCCATCGCCGTGTGGTAGCCGACATCGTGCCCGGACGGGAAGAAGCGGTCGTTGGGCTCGAGCCGCTCCGGCGGCGGCGGCTCGGGGTGCGTTCGCGGCTCGAGCCCCGCAGGAAGCGTGATCGAGCGCCGCAGCAGACGCCAGGCGCGGGCCCTGATCAATGGTTCGCCGCCGTCGCCGCTCATCGTCGCCTCGACGAGGTCGACGCGCCGGCCGGGCCGCACCACCTCGGCGCTGACGGCGACGGGTCCGATCGGGATCGGAGCGAGGATCTCGAGCGTGATCCGGCCGACCAGGCGCCGATCCGGCTCCGGGCCGACCCCGTCGAGGCGCTCGACCGCACGTCCGAGCAGAGCCGCCGCCGGCCCGGCGTGCTGGGCGTCGGCGTCCCAGGGACCGCGGGTCAGCGCGGTCGCCTCGAACCGGTCGCCGGAGCGGACGTAGAAGGCCGAACTTGCGAGGTCGCCGTGCGGCGTCTGGGAAATGGCGTCGATGGGCAGGAGTATCGTGGAGTCGGCAGTCGCTTTCACCCGCACGCCGGCGCGAGGGCCGGACATGGACAAGCTCGAGAAAACCGAGCAGCAGTGGCGCGAGGAGCTCACGCCGGAGCAGTACGAGGTGCTCCGCAACAAGGCCACCGAGCGCCCGTTCAGCGGTCGCTACGTCGAGACCAAGGCCGACGGCACCTACGCCTGCGCCGGCTGCGGCAGCGAGCTCTTCTCCTCCGACACCAAGTTCGACTCGGAGACCGGCTGGCCGAGCTTCTTCGAGCCCGCCGCGAGCGACGCGGTCGAGACGCGCCCCGACAACAGCTTGATGATGCGGCGCACCGAGGTCGTCTGCGCCCGCTGCGGCGGACACCTCGGCCACGTCTTCGATGACGGGCCCGAGCCGACCGGCCGGCGCTACTGCATCAACTCTTGCGCCCTCGAGCTGGACGCCACGGGCGCACGAGGCTCCTGACCAGGAGGGGGAACCGGAGGTGGTGTGGGAACGGCACACCGCCTCGGTCCCTGCCCGGGAGCGGCTCGCTCAGGCGAGCCCGTCGGGGGCCCCGGCCGCGACTAGCGCCGGCGGGATCGCGACGGAGCCGTCGGAGCGCTGCCCGTTCTCGATGATCGCGACCAGCGTGCGGCCAACCGCGACCGCGGTCCCGTTCAGGGTGCTCACGTGCTCGGGGGCGGCACCGTCGGCCGGACGGAACCGGCAGCCGAGACGGCGCGCCTGGTAGTCGGTCGTGTTCGAGGTCGAGGTCAGCTCCCGGTAGCGCCCCTGGCTCGGGATCCAGGCCTCGCAGTCGAACTTGCGGGCCGCCGGGGCCCCGAGATCGCCGGCCGCGATGTCGACTACGCGATAGGGGATCTCGAGCGCGCCGAGGATCCGCTCCTCGAGCGCGAGCAGCCGCCGGTGCTCCTCGCGGGCCGCGGCCGGCTCGACGAACGAGAACATCTCGACCTTGTCGAACTGGTGGACGCGGAAGATCCCGCGGGTGTCCCTGCCCGCGGCGCCGGCCTCACGGCGGAAGCAGGTCGAGATCCCGGCGTAGCGGAGCGGCAGCGCTCCGGGCTCGATGATCTCGTCGGCGTGGAGGGCGGCGAGGCTGACCTCGGAGGTGCCGACGAGGAAGAGCTCGTCGGCGGGAACCTCGTAGATCATCTCCCGCTCCCCCGGGAAGAAGCCGGTACCGAACAGCGGGCCCTCGCGGACGAGCACCGGCGGCACGACCGGCGTGAGCCCCTCGGAGGCGAGGAGCTCGACCGTGAAGCGGATCAGCGCCAGCTCGACGAGGACGAGGTCGCCGAGCAGGTAGGCGAAGCGGGACCCGGATGCGGCGGCGGCCTTCTCGACGTCGATCAGGCCGAGCGCACGGCCGATCTCGAGGTGGTCGCGGGGCTCGAAGTCGAGCTCGGGGCGCTCGCCGACCTCGCGGAGGACGACCGCGTCCTCCTCGGTCTCGCCGTCCGGCGCCTCCGGGTCGGGCGGGTTGGGGATCGTCGCGGCGAGCTCCGAGCGATCGGCCTCGACCGCCTCGAGCTCGGTCTCGAGCGCCTTGATCCGGGCCGAGACCTCGCGCATCCGGGCGATCGCGGCATCGGCATCGTCGCTCTCCCCGCCCTCCCCACCCTCCCGCTTGGCCGCCCCGATCGCGTCCGAGGCGGCGTTGCGTTCGGCCCGCAGGCCCTCGACCTCGGGCAGCAGCTCGCGCCTGCGGGCGTCGAGCTCCAGCAGGCGGTCGAGATCGCCCGCGGCGCCGACGCGATCCAGCGCCGCGCGGATCGGCGCCGGGTCCTCGCGGATGCGCCTCAGGTCGAGCAGGGCTAGATGGCCGATTCCTCGGGATCGTGCGCGCGAGGGCGTACGGCACCGAGCCGGGCGTGGTCGGGCGACGAGCGGGTGCCTGCAAGGCACGGGCGAGGGGCACGGGCGCGATCCGGCGAAGCGTGTCCGTGCGTCATTGGTGCGTGCGTGCTCGGGGATTCGGTCATCTAGGACCCGTCGGCGGTCGAGCCGCCACCGCCCTGCGACGTGGGCGTCGGGAGGTCCTCGACCTCGGTGCCCGAGTACCCGTCGATGAAGCGGGCGACCGCATCGGCATCGTCGCCGACGACGATGTTCTGCGGCATGACCGCGCCGGAGGCGCCGCCGTTGCGGATCGCGAAGAGGGCGTCCTCGTAGGGAACGGCGCGCTGGTCGAGGTTCGGGCCCTGGACGCGCAGCGACCGGTTGCCGGAGCCCTGCGTCCCGGCGGGGGTGAGCGTGTGACAGCCGGCGCAGTGATCGGCGAAGAGCACCGCCCCGGCCTCGTCCTCGGAGCTCGTCACCGACACGTCCTCGGTTCCGCAGGCGGCCAGCGGCAGGGCCGCGGCGGCGATGGCGATCGGGACCAGGAGTCGGCGCACGGGTCGGCATCATACTTTTCAGCCGCACGGCATGGCTGCGACCGATCCACCCGAATCGCCCGACGCCGCGCCCGGGGCGCGGCGCTTCCGCGACGCGATGTCGCGCCTGCCGACCGGAGTGACCGTGATCACGGCGCTGACCGGCGCCGGCCCGGCCGGGCTCGCAGCCAACGCCGTCAACTCGCTGTCGCTGGAGCCGCCGTTGATGCTCGCCTGCCTCGATCGCGGCTCGCGGACCCTGCGCGCGCTCGAGGAGGCGGGCCGGTTCGGCGTCAACGTGCTCGGCGCCGACCACGCCGAGCTCGCCGCCGGAATGGCGCTGAAGATCCCCGTCGAGGAGAAGTGGACCGGCGTCGGCTGGCGCCCGCGCGACGGCATCCCGCAGCTCGACGCGGCGATCGTCTGGATCGGCTGCACCCTCCGCGACGTCATCTCCGGCGGCGACCACGTGATCGTCACCGGCGAGG
>CAZTGN010000257.1:0-940 GCA_964613275.1 uncultured Conexibacter sp.
GTGGCGGCTGTTCCGCATCAGCGGGGTGTGATGGCTGGAGACGAGGCGCACGCGCTTGCGGCCCGCGATCTGGAGCAGAAGATTGTTGGTGAGATCGTGGTGCCATGGCGTGACCGTGCCCCTGGGGCCGATCCAGAGGAAACCGCCGGGACCGCCGGGCTCGGCGAGGTAGCCGGGGATGGAGCCGGTGTCCGCATAGAGCGGTGCAAGCGCATCGCGGTTGTGCGTGTGGTTGTTCGCGGTGACATAGAAATCGTTTGTCGGTGCGGCCTCGCTGGCGCGCAGGCGGGCGATGATCTCGCGGAACGGGCGGACGGCGCCGTGCGCATCCGAATTGCGTTCGTAGTCCTTGTCGGCCTCGCGATCCCATTGCACGCGGACCTCGGCATTGCCGACGCGCGCTTCGAAATCGTCCAGCGACCAGCGCTTCAGCGCAGGCCAATGATCGACGAGACCGGTGACGACGAGACAGCGACTGCCGGCGGGGACCCGGTCGAGCTCGGCCGCGAGGGCGTCGGCGTCGGCGTGCGCGTAGATCGCCTTGCCGCCGGGCCGGGCGAGGCGGATCCCGTCGATGATCGAGGCGTGGTTGAGCTCGTCCGACAGCACCCAGGTGCGCTCGTCGCAGAGCGTGTCGAGCAGCGCCTGGTTGGCGTTCCAGCACGAGGTGTAGGTGACGGCGCGCTCGGCCCCGAGGAACCCGGCGAGGTCGCGCTCGAGCTCCACGTGCGGGGTGAACAGCCCGCAGATGAAGCGGACCGACGCGGTCCCCGCCCCGTACTCGCGCAGCCCGGCCGCGGCCGCCGCGACGACGGCCGGGTCGGCGGCGAGGCCGAGGTAGTCGTTCGAGCAGAGGCAGATCGCCTCGCTGCCGTCGGCGAAGCGGACCTCGGGCCCCTGTGGCGAGGCGATCTCGCGCATCTCCTTCAGGGCGCCGTCC